>CAMKAP010000033.1 GCA_946410505.1 uncultured Clostridia bacterium | reverse complement strand
TCTTGCCGGTCTGGCGGTCGCCGATGATCAGCTCGCGCTGGCCGCGGCCGATGGGCACCAGGGCGTCGATGGCCTTGATGCCGGTCTGCATGGGCACAGACACGCTCTTGCGGTCGATCACACCCGGCGCCGGAGACTCGATGGGCCTGGTGTGATGGGTGTTCAGTTCGCCCGCGCCGTCCAGAGGATTGCCCAGCGCGTCCACCACGCGGCCGATCAGCGCGGAGCCCACAGGCACCTCGGTGATGCGCCCGGTGCGGCGGACCCAGTGGCCCTCCTGCAGGCTGTCATAGTTGCCCAGCAGCACAACGCCCACGTTGTCCTGCTCCAGATCCATCACCATGCCGCGCAGGCCGCCTTTCATCTCCAGCAGCTCGCCAGCCATGGCGTCGGACACGCCGGAGACGCGGCAGATACCGTCGGACACACTGATCACGGTACCGATCTGGTAGACCTCCGGGTCCTGATTCTGTCGGCTGAGCTGCTCGCGCAGCGCGCCGATCAGCTCTTCGTCGGTGCTGTCAAAGGAAGCAAGCTGCTTTCGGGTGCGCTCCAGCAGGCCCGCGGCGCTGCCGTCATAGACGGTATCGCCGATCTGCAGGAGCATACCGCCGATCAGCTCGCTCTTCTGTTCACTCTCAAGAAGGATCTCCGGCTCTTCGCCGGCGTCGCTGAGCAGGGCGTCCACCGCGGCGCGGACGCGCTCCAGATTTTCCTCTGACAGATCTTCGCTGCTGCTGACGCGGACTTTAAGCGTTCCGCGGCTGCGGATGGCGCTCAAATCACCCGCCGTGAGCTGCAGGCGCTCGGGGAGATGCGCGATAAAGGTCTCGGTCATGCGGGCACGGGCTGCGGCATTCTCCGGCCGCGCGATCAATTCGGCGGCGGCAGCGGTGATCTCCTCCCCTGCCTGCCGGTTTCTCTCGATACGCTGATGATGGGTAAGCCTTCGCAGCTCCTTATGAGCGTCCTGCGCGATCTGCTCGGCCGCCTTCCGATTCTCCTCGGCGGCAGCGCGGCCGATCTCCTCGGCGCTCTGCCGCGCCTGGCGCAGGATCTCCTCCCGCTCGGCGGCGCTGCGGGCGCTCTCGCCCTCCATGCCGTCCAGCAGTTCTTTTGCTTTTGCACGGGATGCGGCAGCCTCCTGCAGATCCCCGCTCACCTTTTCACGGTGCGCGCGGATGGCGTTCACGACCAGCTTGCGGCCGACAAAATACAGCCCGACCGCCAGGATTACAAAGTTGATGATTCCGTAGATAATGTTCCAGCCGCTCATGTCCGCTCATCCCTCCTTCCAGTGTGCTCTGTCATGGGCTCAGTCCTCCTGCCCCAGGATGCGTCCGGAGAGGAGCGCGGAGAGCTCGCCGCTGCGCTCGCGCAGCAGCGCCTCCTCCTGCCCGTCCTGTTCCTTCAGGTGTGCCGCGGCTGCGCGCAGATCGTCGGCGGCCTGTGTCCGGGCGGCCTTCACCGCCTCGCTGCGGCGCTTTTCGCCCTCGCTCTCGGCGGCGGCGAGAATGCGGCCCGCCTCCAGGCGGCTCTCCGCCTTTTCCTCGGCAAGCCGATCGTGCAGGGCCTGCACGGTCTCCTGTGCCTTTTTGGCCTCGCTCTGCCCGGCGTCGATCTTCGCCTGGCGCTCGTCCAGGAGCTTGCCCACGGGATCAAACAGGAAATGCCTGAGCACGAAATACAGCAGGAAGAAATTGATGATCGTCCATATGAGCTCGGATATATTGATGCTTAACATGGACCGTCTCCTCCCAATCCCTGTTCTCTCAGATCTTGCCCACCAGCATGAAGGCGACCAGCATGCCGTAGATGGTCAGCGCCTCCATCAGAGCCAGAGAAAGGATCAGGGAGCCGCGGATGTCGCCGGCGGCCTCGGGCTGACGGGCGATGGCGTCCATCGCGTGGGAAGCGGTCTTGCCCTGGGCCAGAGCGGTAAAGGAAGCGGTGACGCACAGAACGAGTGCGGCGGCGAGTGCAATGATTCCGGATGCCATAAAATAGTCCTCCTAATAATGAAATGTTGAATGTACCTTGTTTACTCTTCAGATTCCAGCGCCTCGGAAATGTAGATGGACAGCAGCATGGTAAAGACGATGGCCTGCAGCAGGCAGAAGATCAGGCTCAGCACCTGCATGATGAGCGGGGCGCCGATGGGAAAGATCTCGTAGAGCTGCTCGGTAACGGTCTCCTCGCCGTACATGTTGCCGTAGAGACGAAGCGCCAGGGACATGGGGCGGATGAACTGCTCGATCAGGTTCAGCGGCAGCATCAGCACCACCAGGATCAGGGGCTTGGCAAAGCTGGCCAGATAGTGCCCCAGGCCGCGCTCCCGAATGCCGATGACGTGGGTGGTGAAGAAGGCAATAACGCCCAGGCCAGCCGTCACCGACAGGCAGGCCGTCGGCACCGCGAAGCCCTTGAGATGTCCCGCGCCGGGCAGAAGCCCGGAGTAGTTGCAGACGATGATGAAGACGAAGAATGTGCCCAGAATCGGAAAATACTTGCGCGTGTGCTCCTTGCCCAGCGTCCCCTCGAAGAAATTCCGCAGGGCGCCGACCGCCATTTCCGCGCCGGTCTGCAGGGGTCCGGGGACCTCCTTCAGATTGCGCGTGGCAAGCCAGCTCACCAGCCCCAGCACCGCAATGATCGCCCACATGGTGGTGACCGTACTCGTCACCTCCAGCGGCCCGATGCGAAAGAGCACATTGGTGGCTTCTTCCATGGTATCACCTCGGTTCGTTTCAGTTGGAGTGTATTATACCTTATTTTTACGGCAAAGGGAAGCATCTTTTTGACAAAATCGTTATTTCGTCCGATTCTGGTATCCGTTTGCCCGCCCTTGCAAAAAAAGGCGCGGGATGGTATGCTTTGCAGAAAGGAAGTGTTGTCCATGGATGATTTTCGCCCCGGCCGTTACCGGCACTTCAAGGGGAAGGAATACGAGCTTCTCTGCACCGCGCAGAACTCCGAGACAGAGGAGCTGATGGTGGTCTACCGCGCGCTCTACGGCGAGGGCGGCGTCTGGGTGCGGCCCGCATCCATGTGGAACGAGGAGATCGAGCGGGACGGCAAGCGCTACCGCCGCTTTACGTACATCGGAGACGGGGAATGAGACTGAATTTGCATCAGAGCGCCTTTGCGGAGCTGGACGTGCACGCCATGACGAAGGTACAGGCCATCACCGCGCTGGATGCTGCGCTGCGCCGGGCCGGTGCGGGCGTGTACCGCCTGCGGGTGATCCACGGCTATCACGGGGGCACGGTGCTGCGGGACGCGGTGCGCGCCCACGCGGCAAAGCACCCAAAAGTGCTGCGCGTCTCGCTGGGGCTGAACCCCGGCGAGACGGATCTGATCCTGCGGGAGCTGTGAAGATGGAAGAGCTGAAAATCCTGCGTGCCGCCGCGGCGCGCCTTGTGGAATGGTACGGCGCCAGCCGCCGCGTGCTGCCCTGGCGCGAATCGCCCACGCCCTATCATGTCTGGATCTCCGAAATCATGCTGCAGCAGACCCGCATCGAGGCGGTGATCCCCTACTACACCCGCTTCCTCCGCGAGCTGCCGGATGTGCAGAGCCTCGCCGAGGCGGACGAGGACCGGCTGATGAAGCTGTGGGAGGGTCTGGGCTACTACAGCCGTGCCCGCAATCTGCAGAAGGCGGCAAAACACCTGATGTCGGAATACGGCGGAGAGCTGCCCCGCCGGGCGGAGGAGCTGAAAAAGCTCCCCGGCATCGGGGACTACACCGCCGGGGCCATTGCCTCCATCGCCTACGGGGAGCCGGAGCCCGCGGTGGACGGGAACGTCCTGCGGGTCCTGTCGCGCCTGCTGGCCTCTGACGATGACATCTCCGAGCAGAAGACCCGCCGCCGCGTCAGCGAGGCCCTCCGGGCGGTCTATCCTCAGGGCGAAGAAGCAGGGCTTCTCACTGAGGGGCTGATGGAGCTGGGCGAGACTCTCTGCACCCCGAGCGGCCAGGCCAAATGCGAGCTCTGCCCTCTCAGAGCGCTCTGCCGCGCCCATCAGGAAGGCACGGTCGAGCGCTATCCAGTAAAAGCGCCGCCAAAGACCCGCCGCGCGGAGGAGCGCACAGTCCTGCTGCTGCGCTGCGGGGCGCGCTGGGCCATCCGCCGGCGCCCCGGAAAGGGGCTGCTGGCCGGGCTCTGGGAATTTCCGAACGAGATCGGCACCCTCAGCGGCCAGGAGGCCATGGCCCTGGTGCCCGGCGCATTGCGCTGCACCCCCTGCGGGGAGGCCGTGCACGTATTTACCCATGTGGAGTGGCACATGCGCGGCTATCTGATCGACTGTGCGCAGGAGCTTCCGGATTATCTCTGGGTGCCCGCGCGGGAGATCCGGGAGCAATATTCCGTACCCACGGCAATGCGGTATTATCAGAAAGTGACCGAAGCGGAAGAAAGGAAGTCTGCCCTGTGAAAAAAGAATCTCCTTCCATGGACCTCTGGCTTCGGGAGGCAAAGGCCTCCCCGGAGGCCGCAAACTGCGGCATGTTCCTCATGCACAACGGCGTTGTGCGCAAAACGGCCAGGGCGAAGGTGCGCCTCGGCGCGGAGGACGCCGCCCCGGTGCGCGGCATGCGCTTCGGCTACGACAGAGAAAAGGCCGCGGCCGCCATCGAGGAAGCCCGGGCCATGGAGGGCATCTACTATGTGCGCGTCTGGCTCAATGAGGGCGAGCTCAGCCTGGGAGACGACATCATGGTTGTGCTCATCGGCGGCGACATCCGCCCCCACGTGGTGGACGCGCTGCAGGCGCTGGTGGGAAAGCTCAAAACCGAATGCGTCACCGAGGAGGAGATCCTCGAGGACTAAAAAGGGAGCGGCTTTGCCGCTCCCTTTTCCGCGGATTTCTCTCACATTTCGATTGCCACGGCAAAACGGATGTGATAAGATTAACATATCGGAACCACCGAAATTTATTCACGAAAGGAAGATTACCAATGAAGAAAACACTTGCCATGCTGCTGTGCCTGTGCATGCTGTTCTCGCTTATGGGCACCGCGGCCTTTGCCGACGGCGGCTATACGCCGGGGACCTACACCGGCGAAGCCGAGGGCATGGGAAAGGTCACCGTCACCCTGACGGTGGACGAAAACGCCATCACCGACGTGCAGCTGGACACCTCCGGTGAGACCGCCACCATCGGCGGCGCCCACGACGAGGAGTTCATCGCCCAGGTGATGGAGCAGGGTGCCGACATTGACGGCATCACCGGCGCATCCATCACCAGCCGCGCCATCCGCCTCGCGGTGGAGCAGGCCCTGGCCCAGGCCAGCGGCGCCGAGGCCGGCGAGAAGACTCCCGTGGCCGACGGAACCTACACAGCGAAGGCCCCCTCCTTCGGCGTGATGAAGGAGATGGAGCTGGCAGTCACCTTTGAAAACAACGCCATCACCAAGATCGAGACCCTCTGCGCCGGCTCCGCCACCCAGGCCGATGAGGACGAATACAGCCCCATCTACGCCACGGTGGAAAACTTCCTCTACCCCCGCATCATTGAGGCCCAGAGCCTGGGCGTAGACAACATCACCGGCGCCACCATCTCCTCCAACGCCGCCAAGACCATCATCTCCAAGATCATTGACGAAAACGGCGGCAAGTCCGACGAGTGGTTCACCCCCGTGGAGAAGAGCGACGCTGAGATCGTCCTGGAGGACTATGACGTGATCGTGGTCGGTCTGGGCGCCTCCGGCATGGCCTCCTACATCAGCGCCGCCGAGAACGGCGCGACCGTGTTCGGCATGGAGGCCGCGGCCAAAATCGGCGGCAACGGCACCAACACCGCCGGCCCCCTCGGCGTGAACCCGCCCCACCAGGTGGAGAATAACGGCGGCGAGCCCTTTGTGGACCCCGACGAGCTGTTTGACGCCTGGATGGAGTACACCGACGGCGACGCCAAGGAAGACATCGTCCGCCTCTTTATCGACGAGTCCGGCCAGACCTTTGCCTGGCTGATGGACAACTGGGACTTCCAGTTCCTGCCCGGTATGTTCGCCTTCTATGACGTGCACGGCTGGCCCCTGTGGACCATGTACATGGACAAAGACAACGCCTACAACAACGCCCTGGCCAAGGCCAAGGACATGAACGAGAAGAACGACTATATGACCGAGCTGACCGCCAAATCCCTGATCCTCGACGAGGAGGGCAATGTGGTCGGCGTGGAGGCCGAGTACTATGACGGCACCGTTTACAAGGTGTACGGCGACGCGGTGATCCTCGCCTCCGGCGGCTATATCGGCAACGCAGAAATGACCCAGAAGTACACCGGCGCCGTATGGCACACCAAGGGCATGACCCAGTGCGACGGCTTCGGTATTCGCGAGGCCCTGAAGCTGGGCGGCGCGCTGTACAACGAGGATGTGGCGGTGGAGGACCACATTGCCGCCCTCGACACCATCATCCGCTCCGACGACTACTCCAACGACGACAAGAGCATCCTCAGCTCCCTGGTCCAGGATCTGAACTACCAGGTCATCGACTCCAAGGGCGAGAGCTTCGACGGCAACTACAACGGCCTGGGCATCTCCTTCAACGCCTGGGAGGCCGGCGCCAACTACTACGTCCTCATCAACGAGGAGGAGTATAACTCCATCAAGGAAAACGGCCTGATCGAGTTCATCTACCCGATGTTCTTCAACCAGGGCGGCAGCTATGAAGCGGGCACCCCCGTCGCCAATCTGGACGACATCATGGCCATGGGCCAGGCCTTCAACGACGTCTTCATTGCCGATTCTCTGGAGGATCTGGAGAGTCAGCTGGGCATTGACATCAAGCTGGACGACGTGCATGGCCAGACCGAGGGCAAGATCTGGGCCATCAAGGGCGCCGCTTACGTCTACAGCTCCTGCGGCGGCCTGGATGTGGACACCAACATCAACCTCCTCAAGGAGGACGGGACGCCCATCGAGAACATTTACGTGGTCGGCAACGACTCTCTGGGTACCCTCAACGAGTCCAACAAGGCCTACGTCACCTACGGCGGCTGCGCGCAGGGCTGGGCCCTGACCTCCGGCCGTCTGGCCGGCGCCAATGCCGCGGCGAAGTTCGCGGGCTGAGCGCAAGGCAATAAAACATCAATACAAGGCGCCTGCCGTTCGGCAGGCGCCTTCTCTGTGTTTTTTACTCAAAGACCACCACGGCGGTCTGCTGGTACTCCTCAGGTACGGGCTTTTCCTCCGGGGCGAAAAAGGCGCAGCCGGTCATCAGCAGAAGCGCCGCCAGGATCCCGGCAAGAACGGCGGTTTTGATTTGATTCATGGCAATGCATCCTTTCTTATTCGGTCTCCGGCGGCGCAATCCGGCCGCTCAGCCCAGGTTGTTGATGCCGTCGTGCAGGGCGGCGCCCTCCCACAGCACGTTCACACACTCGCCCAGGTATACGCTGTTATAATTGCAGTCACGGATCCGGCAGCCGCCGAAGCTCACGCCGGAGCACCGGAAGAGCTGGGCGCCCATGTTTGAGCACTCGTAGATCTCCGTGTCCTCCACGGTAAGGCCCTGACAGTTGTTGGCCATAATGCCGTTGACGCCGCAGCCGAAGAGCCCGCAGCCGCGCACCGTGATTTCTCCGCAGTTTGTAAACTCCAGCACATCCCCCGCGCAGGAGCCGGGGGCCTCCTTCAGGTGGCCGGCGGTCAGATCCTCCACGGAGATGTTCGAGCAGGAATCGAAGTTCAGCACCTCGGCGTAGCGGGGCACAGCCTGCAGCGTCGTCACATCCTTTCCCTGGCCGATAACGTGGAAATTCTCCACGCCGGTGATGACCAGATTGGGGCCGTCAAATTCATCGCGCCAGTAGTAGAAGTTGCTGCCGTAGCCGCCGTAGCTGGAGGCGGCGGAGAAGTCCAGCAGCTCGCAGTCCACATAGATGGTGGTGTCGCTGCCGATGGCGGCCAGGAAATCGTCTACGTTGTCCACGCGGTAGACCTTCTCGCCGTAGGCGTTGATTTCGCCGGCGGGCAGTAGCGTCTCCTTCTGACGGGGGCCGTAGTAAGGCTCCGTATAGTCGCTGCGCTCCATGGCCTCCAGATCGGTCAGATGCAGCTCCTTCCCCTCGGCGTCCACCGCCACGTTGGCGTCCGTCTCTCCGTCGTAGTTGAAGTACATGCAGTCCTCCGAGGCCTTGTTGTCCGTAAAGGCGCAGGCGTCGAGCACGGGGCTCTCGCCGGTGATGTGGAAAAGGCCGCCGTCGCGCCAGCTGTAGCTGCTGCCGTCCTCACGGGTGTTCTCCACTTCCTTGTTGGGGAACTGGTTGTCATGGATGTCGCAGCCGCGCATCTGCACCTCCAGGGCGCTGGTGCTGCGCAGCAGCGTCTTGGCCCGGTTGCCGCGGATCTCCACATTGAAGACCGCAAAGCCCGTGCTGGCCTGCGCGGCAAAGAGATCAAAGGCGGTAAAGTCGCCCTTGAGGCCGCAGTCGTAGACCTGGCCGCCCAGCATGCGCACATCGTAGCAGCCGATGGCCTCAATGGCGCCATAGCTGCAGTCGTGAATGGCGGTGCCCGTGACGCCGACTCCGCGGCAGTTCATGGCCGAGACGCCCAGCGTTCCGCAGCCGTAGAGATCGCAGCCGACCACAGAGACGCTGTCGCAGCTGTCAAAGTACAGCACGCCGCCGGAACAGTAGCCCTGACCGCTGGTGTGGCCGGCGGTAAAGGAGATCAGGTTCAGACCCTCGCAGTTTTCAAAGGCGAGGACGTTTGCGTAGCGCGGCTCGGTGACGATGTTGCTCCGGCGCTGGCCGTGGCCCACGATGTAAAGATTGTTCACATGGTTGATGACCATCTGCTTACCGTCGCCGCAGTCCCGCCAGGAGACGTGCTCGTTGCCGGTCTCACCGCCGTAGCAGGCGGCCTTGGTGAGATTGAAGTCCCCGTCGGGGAGCTGGAGCACCCGGTCGCTGCCGATGGCGGCGATCAGCTCGTCCACCGTGCGGACGATGATATGTTCCTCGGGAATGCCGTCTCCCTGGATCTCGGTGACCTCGCCCGAATCCGTAGGCATCGGCGTGGGCGGGACCTCATTGCCCGGATCGATCAGGAAGGGGGTGACGACCACATCCGGCATGGGAACCGTGGTGGTCTTCGGTTCAGCCGCCGTCCGGGCGGCGCCGGTGAGATTGGGGCCAAGGGCCGCGCCGCAGCCGGAGAGCAGCAGGATCGCGGCCAGCGCCAGGGCAAGGCCTGCCCGGCCTCTGTTTTTGTATTTCATGATCTGCAGTAACCTTTCTTTCAGGTTCCGCTTCTCGGTGGCAAAGCTCATGGCGACCACGCTTCCGGGAAGCGGACGGTCGGCGGCGAGCGTCAAGAGCAGCTCGCCGTAATGTTGTTTTTCGTCCCGGCCCATGCGCCGCAGCAGCCGCTCGTCGCAGCTTAACTCGCAGGCCCGGTCGATTTCCCGGCGAAAGAGCGCCAGGAAGGGATTGAACCAATGCAGGCAGCTCACCAGCACCGCGAACCACTTATAGGCCAGGTCCCCGCGGCGATAGTGGGTCAGCTCATGGCGCAATATGCCGCGCAGCATGCCCTCGTCATAGACCCGGTCGGGCAGGACGATCACCGGGCGCAAAAGCCCGAAGAGCATGGGCGTGCGCACGGCGCGGCTGCGCACCAGGGCGGGCCAGGGGTCGGGATTCAGCGCTTCGAGCACCAGCCGGTCGCTCTCCCGGGCGGGCAGGAAGGTCCTGCCCAGGGCGCGGCGGAAGCGGACATAGCCCACGCCGTAGCGCAGCAGACTCACGCCGACCCCGGCGAGATACAGCCAGCCCCAGAAGCTCCAGCTCGTGAGCACGGGACGCGCCGCCTCCCAGATTGCCGCCGGGTCAAGGGCGGCGTTTTCTTCCGCCGCGGCGCTCTCAGGCGCGGCCGGCAGCTCCTCCGTCCCGAACGTATAGCCGGAGGCGTTATCCTCACTGTAGCTGCGCGGCGCATAGCCGCCGACGGAAGGCGTCACCGGATAGGCCGTCACCACGGGAAGCGGCGCGGCCTGTCCCGGCGCGGCCGTCTCCGCCGCGGGCAGGAGCCCCGGCAGAGGCAGCACGAAGCGCAGCAGCACCAGCAGCCATGCGTAGTAGGCAAAGCCCGCGGGCAGGCGCATTTTCATCACCCGCTGCAGCAGCATCAGCACGGCGGCCAGCGCCGTGCCGCCCAGGGAAAGGGAGAGAATCATGCAGAGCAGCTCTTTCATGGCTCAGTCCTCCACCTTGAACATTCGGCGCAGCTCGTCAATGTCCGCGGCGCTCAGACCCTCGGACTTGACCAGCGTGGCCACCAGATTGCGGGCGCTGCCTTTAAACAGCCGGTCCACCAGATCATGCGCGGCCCAGTCGCTGTATTCCTCGCGGCCGATCAGGGGGCGGTAATAAAAGACATTGCGTTTTTCCTGCGCCAGCGCCTCCTTGCCCACCAGGCGGCTCACCAGCGTTTTGACCGTGGTGGCCTCCCAGCCGCGGCGCGCCTGCAGGGCGGTGCGGATTTCCGTGATGGGCAGGGCGTCCCCCGCCTCCCACAGGACCTTCATAACTTCCAGCTCGGAATCGGAAATTTTCTCAGCAAGATGTGACATAGACGCGGTTCTCCTTTCGTAAACGGTGATCGGGCGTTTACGGCAGACTACATATGTAACCTGATGCCACGATAGCATAGGAGACTACAGTTGTCAACCCATTTTGAGGAATCTTAAGAATTTTTTGTGAAATCTGGGATTTCCTGTCACGCGCTGCGTTTTACTTTCTACGCGGCATCTTTTTTACTTATATAAACGCTTTTTCCAGCTCTCTGATTTATAAAAAGCAAAAAAACATCCTGCAGCACGCAGGATGATTTTTTCATAGTACCGCGAAATAGATCGCGCCGACGGCCTGACCGAACTGGGCCACACTCACGTCCACCCGCTCCGCCAGCTGCCGCATGAGGGGGGTATTTGCCAGATCCTCGTCCGCGGCCTCCAGTCGGACGCCGGTTTCGGCCCCGTCGAAGCCCTCGCACAGCAGCGCAAAACAGCGTCTGGACTTTACAAAACGCCCGAAGAGGAAGCGGGTGGGCGGGGTGGCGCCGAAGATCCAGCCCATCTCCCGCACGACCGCGGCCAGGTTCCTACCAATCTGCCGGAAGATCTCCTCCGCCTCCGGCTTCCCCTCCTCTGCCAGCGCCATCAGGCGGGCGAGCGCCGGCTTTCGCAGGTCCTCCGGCGCGGTGGGGATCGTCAGCAGGCCGTCCTCCTCCCGGACGAAGCCCGTCAGCATCCCGGGGTCCAGCGCCCAGGCCAGCCGGTAGGCCGCCGCCTGCCCCAGCGCACGGCGAAGGCCCGGCATGCCGGAGTTTTCGTTGCGGCTGCTGCGCAGATCTTCCGGCGGGAATCTGGCGGCGTCCCGGCTCCCCAGATCCAGCAGCAGATCGTACATCTCCAGCGGGATGGGCGGGATGCTGCCGTCCGGCTGAAGCCAGCCCGTGCCCAGATCGGTCCCAAGGGAGTGGGCGATCACGCCGCCTGCAATCGCCGCGTCTTCCCCGCCCGCGGCCAGTTCCACGGCGGCGGTGAAGGCGGCCATGGAGCCGTCGTTGCAGATATGGCAGCGGCCGCCGGGCGCGCAGAGAGGCAGAATGGTCTCCTTCAGATCCCCCAGCTTTGCAAACTCCGCCTCATAGTTCAGCGCCGGGTTATCCCGCATTCCCCTGGTCTTAGGCGTCTCTCCCCCCACGATCCGGTCACGGATCACCACATCGGGAAAGCTCAGGCCCACGGCGTTCAGCTCCCCGCCCGCGGCGCGAAGCTTTTCGCGGGCTTTCAGCAGCAGCGAGAGCATCGGCTCCAGGATACCCTCTGCCGTGGGGCTCGCCGCCGGGTTCCAGTCGTATTCCTCCGTGTAGAGGAGATTCCCGTTCAGCGCGGCGGCCAGCTTGATGTCGCTTCCGCCCACGTCCATGCCCACCAGGCCGCCCTGTCGGGCATCCGTGCAGGCGCGGCGCAAGGATGCACCCAGATCCGTCTCCCTTGTCTCCATCGGAGCATCGGCGCAGGGCTCCCAAGGGGCGAAGGAAAAACGGAAGCCTCCGCTGACACGCCGGGCAATGTTCATGACCTTGCAAAGGCCCCCGCTTTCAAAGCGGGCCGGGATTTCCCGGCAGAGAGACGCCAGAGGCTCCTCGCAGCAGAAGCAGATCTCCCGTCCGCTGAAGGCGGAGAGCAGATTGTACACATGGGCACAGAGGAAGCGCAGCAGAAAGTCCTTCTCCGCCTCCGTTTCCCAGCGGGGGATCGAGAGCGCGTAATCGCGTTTTTCGCCGTCGGGGCATAAAAGGCGCAGCGTCAGAGGGAATGCGTCGGGCTCTGCGGCAAAAAGGCTGCGCAGATCGGGAAGCCAGAGAGGCGCGTCGGTCCGTTCGTCAGATAACAGGGAAGAGAGCATGAAGATCCTCCTCAATAAATCTTTTTAGTATGGTATCACGATCGCCCCGGCAGCACAAGCGCCGGACGAAAAACATTGCTTCCCGCGGGGGCATCTGCTATAATAGCTAAAAAGGAAATTAAACAAAATTCGGGTGATGGACATGGCGCTGGATAAAGCATATTTTGACGCGATCGAGATCGAAGTGGTCAAGAAAAAATACTATAACGCCAAGAAGGTGGAGGCGGTTTTCGCCGACATCCGGCGGCAGGCCGAAGCGCTGACGGCGGAAAACGAGCGGATGCGCGCTGCAATCTCCGCCCTGGCTGACCGGCGTGTGGAGTTGGGAGACGCCATGCTCTCCGCCCAGGGAGTATATCGCGGCGCCGTGGAAAAGGCCAACGCCCGCGCGGCGGAAATCGTGGCGGAGGCCGAAAAGCAGGCCGCCGAGATCCTGCGCGAGGCGCGCCGCCAGCAGGAGGACGGTGTGCAGCGGACGGAGCGGCTTTTCAACACCATGAAGCGGCAGCACCAGGAGGCCATCGATGCGCTCAACTCCGAATGGCAGGCCTATCTCTGCGGGCTCTATTCTCCGGAGAGTGAGGCGCCGGCAGCCGGCGACCCCGCAGTGCCGGAGGATCTGGAGGACAAGGTGGACGCCATCGCCCGCCAGCTCTTTGCGATCAACATGGAAGAATAAAAAGAGCCGGAGGATCTGGAGGACAAGGTGGACGCCATCGCCCGCCAGCTCTTTGCGATC
>CAMKAP010000032.1 GCA_946410505.1 uncultured Clostridia bacterium | reverse complement strand
GGCCAGCGCGAGCTGATCATCGGCGACCGCCAGACCGGCAAGACCGCCATCGCCCTGGACACCATCATCAACCAGAAGGGCAAGGACATGATCTGCATCTACGTCGCCATCGGACAGAAGGAGTCCACGGTGGCGGGCGTGGTGGAAAAGCTGCGCGAGCACGGCGCGATGGACTACACCATCGTGGTCTGCGCCAGCGCCTCGGAGTCCGCGCCCATGCTGTATATCGCGCCATATGCCGGCGCCGCCATGGGCGAATACTTCATGTACCAGGGCAGGGACGTGCTGATCGTGTATGATGATCTCTCAAAGCAGGCCGTGGCCTACCGCGAGATTTCCCTCCTGCTGCACCGCCCGCCCGGACGCGAGGCCTATCCCGGCGACGTGTTCTATCTGCACTCCAGGCTTCTGGAGCGCGCGGCGCGACTCAGCCCGGAGGCCGGCGGCGGCAGCATGACCGCCCTGCCCATCATCGAGACCCAGGCCGGCGATATTTCGGCCTATATCCCCACCAACGTCATCTCCATCACCGACGGCCAGATCTTCCTGGAGACGGATCTCTTCAACGCGGGCGTGCGTCCGGCTGTGAACGTGGGTCTCTCCGTCAGCCGTGTGGGCGGTTCCGCCCAGCTCGGAGCCATGAAACAGGTGGCCGGGCGGCTGCGCATGGACCTGGCCCAGTACCGGGAGCTGGCGGCCTTTGCCCAGTTTGGCTCCGATCTGGACAAAACCACCCGCGCGACCCTCCATCGGGGCGACCGGATGACCGAGCTGTTGAAGCAGCCCCAGTACAGCCCCATGGACGCCTGCGATCAGGTGGTTTCCATCTGGGCGGTCAACGAGGGCTACGCCGACAAGGTGGAGCTCAAGGACATCGCCCGCTTTGAAAAGGGCCTGCTCAGCTTCGTGCATGAGCGGCTCCCCCGGATGGACGACATCATCCACACAGGCAAAAAGCTTGACGAGGGGCAGCTCAAGGCGCTGCGCCGCGTCGTTGAGGAGTACGCGGAGAATTTTGAATAAGACAAGTCGTGAGTTTTGAGGAATGCAGGGATAGACTTTCTGCCCCTCACGCATGCTTCTGCAGGCGCAAAGCCCGGTGTATGCGGGTTTGCGCTTGAGAGGAAGAAGGAGATCACGGATATGGCGCTTTCCCGGCATCCCCCGCAAACCGTGGAAGCGGAATGAAGTGCGCTTCTTCTGACGTAAGGATGTGATCGTATGGCGAATCTGCGCGCCATCCGCACACGAATCAAAAGTGTGGAGAATACCCAGCAGATCACAAAATCCATGAAAATGGTTGCGGCGGCCAAACTCCGGCGCACCCAGAGCGCCTTTGCCTCGTTGAAGGAGTATTCCGAACGCAGCGGCGAAATGCTGCGGGAGGCGCTGCGCGGCGTGCAGACGCCGGAGCATCCGCTCCTGCGCCGGCATGAGGAAAACGCGCGCGTCTGCTATGTGCTGATCGTGGGCAACCGCGGCCTCTGCGGGACCTACAACTCCGCGCTGCTGCGCTTCCTGGAGGAGCTGGCGGCAGAAGAGGAACGGGAGAAGTTCCTGGTGGTCTGCGGCCGCTGGGGGAGAGATATGATCCCCGCCGCCAACATCCCCATCCGAAAGAGCTTTGAGATCAGCGACGCGCCGGAGGCGAGGGAAGCCGAGGGCGTCTGCGCATACCTCCGGAAGCTCTATACCTCCGGCGAGGCGGACGAGATCGTGCTGGTGTACCAGCACTTCCGCTCGGTCCTCCAGCAGCTTCCCGAAAGCCGGACGCTGCTGCCCATGGCTTTCGAGCCCGCGGGTGAGAGCCCGGAGCGGAAAGTCATTTATGAGCCGGACGGGGAGACCCTGATCAGAACGCTTGTGGACATGGCCTTTCAAAACGCAGTACACACGGCGCTTCTGGAGGCTCGCACCGGCGAGCACTCCGCCCGTATGACGGCCATGACCGCCGCGGCGGACAATACAGAGGAACTGATAAACGAGCTCACGCTGCAGCTCAACCACGCGCGGCAGGCGGCGATTACCACGGAGATCTCCGAAATCGCCGGCGGTGCCGAGGCTCTTCGCCAGAACAGCACAGACAGGTCATGAAGCCGTGCAGGCGAGTCTTCCTTGACCGGCTGAGCGGTTCTTCCTCTCGAATTCAAAGCGCAGGGCTTTGAATTCGGATTTCGATGTGGAGGAAAACCCATGGAAAAAGCAATCGTAAAACGTGTGATCGGTCCGGTGGTGGATGTACATTTCCCCGAAGGGGAGCTGCCGGAGCTCTACCACGCCATAGAAGTGCGCCTGCCCGGGCGCAAGGTCGTGATGGAGGTCGTGCAGCAGATCGGCGGCGGTGACGTGCGGTGCATCGCGCTCTCCTCCACCGACGGTATTTCCCGCGGCTGCGAGGCCTTCAATACCGGCAGCTCCATCACCATGCCCGTGGGCGAGGCGACGCTGGGCCGCATGTTCAACGTGGTGGGCGAGCCCATCGACGGCAAGGGCCCCGTGAATGCCGAAAAGCGGCTGCCCATCCACCGCAAGCCCCCGGTCTTTACCGAGATCCTGCCTGCCACCGAGCTGCTGGAGACCGGCATCAAGGTCATCGATCTGCTGGCCCCCTATGCCAGAGGCGGCAAGATCGGTCTTTTCGGCGGCGCGGGCGTGGGCAAAACGGTTTTGATCCAGGAGCTGATCCGCAATGTGGCTTACGAACACGGCGGCTACTCCGTGTTTGCCGGCGTGGGCGAGCGCAGCCGCGAGGGCAACGATCTCTGGAACGAGATGACCGCCTCCGGCGTCATCAACAAGACCGCCCTGGTCTTCGGCCAGATGAACGAGCCGCCCGGCGCCCGTCTGCGCGTACCGCTCTCAGGCCTGACCATTGCCGAGAACTTCCGCGACGAGAGCGGACAGGATGTGCTGCTGTTCATCGACAACATCTTCCGCTTCACCCAGGCCGGCTCCGAGGTCTCCGCTCTGCTGGGGCGCATGCCTTCCGCCGTGGGCTACCAGCCCACACTGGCCACGGAGATGGGCGATCTGCAGGAGCGCATCACCTCCACCAAGAACGGCTCCGTCACCTCCGTGCAGGCTATCTATGTGCCGGCGGACGACCTGACAGACCCCGCCCCCGCCACAACCTTTGCCCATCTGGACGCCACCACCGTGCTGGCCCGCTCCATCGCGGAGCTGGGCATCTACCCGGCGGTGGACCCGCTGGAGTCCAGCTCCCGTATCCTGGACCCGGTGGTGCTGGGCAGGGAGCACTATGAGACCGCCCGCGCGGTACAGCAGGTGCTGGAGAAGTACCGGCAGCTGCAGGACATTATCGCCGTGCTGGGCATGGACGAACTGGGCGCCGAGGACCGCGCCACGGTCAACCGGGCCCGCCGCATCCAGCGCTTTTTGTCTCAGCCCTTTCACGTGGCCGAGGCCTTTACGGGCATGGAGGGCAAGTATGTCCGCCTTGCCGACACCATCAAGGGCTTCCAGGCCATCCTGGGCGGCGACGTGGACGATCTGCCGGAACAGGCTTTCCTGATGTGCGGCAGCATCGACGAAGTGATCGCCAAGCGCGGCCAGTACTGAGGGCGAACCATGGGAGATCTGTTTCATCTGTCTGTTGTGACAAGCGAGTCCACCGTGCTGGACGCCCGGGTGCGTTCTGTCAGACTCCCCACGGGCTTCGGCTCTCTGGGCGTCATGGCGCATCACGCGCCCATGCTCTGCGCTGTCAGCAGGGGCATGCTGCTCTGCACGCTGGAGGACGGGAGCGCCGTCCGCGTGCGCATCAGCGAGGGCGTGGCCAGTGTAGGCGACAATGAGATGACCGTCCTCTGCGGCGACGCCGCCCGGACGGAATAACCGAGGGACTGCCGCGGCCGGCAGCACAGGATACGAATACCGGAAAGAGAGGCGAATCCGCTGCCTGCTGCGCGGATTCGCCTCTCTTTCTGCCGGGAAGCCTGCAGGTAGAGCGATCGCTTTCTTGCTGTTTTGACAGGTAATCGTTTTCGTGTCGAAGACAAGCCGCCCGTGCAGTGTGGAAATGTGAATATTTCCGTAATAATGCGGCCGATTTGCCGGGAAAGACACTGTTTTTCACTCGTTCCGCCCCACTTCCGGACGATGAGGAGGCTTTCTGTGCAAACAGCACAATTTAAGCGGGAACAAACTGTGCGCTTCTAACAAAAATCATTTTTCACGGTATTTTTACAGGATAAACGCTTGCGTAATTTGAAAAAAAGCTGTATTTTGAAAATACGAAAACGATTAACTAACGGAGGCGGGCGCCGTGGTTTCCATGAAAGATATTGCCAACAAATGCAATGTTTCAGTGGCTACGGTGAGCAAAGCCCTCAACGGGCAGCAGGGGATCGGGGAAGCGACCCGCCGTCAGATCCTGGCTGCCGCAAAGGAGCTGGGCTATACTGCCAACTCCGCCGCCCGCGCGCTGAAAACGAACAGGACCTATAATCTGGGCATCCTGTTTGTGGACCTTCAGAACAGTGGCTTCATGCATGAGTATTTCGCCTCCATGCTGAACTTTTTCCGCATCGAGTCGGAGCGCCGGGGTTATGACATCTGCTTTATCAACAGCAATGTGGGCCTGCAGGGCAGGAGCTATCTGCAGCACGCGCTCTATCGCGGCGTGGATGGCGTAGCCATCATCTGCGCGGATTTTCAGGATCCGCTGGTGCAGGAGCTGGCGCAGTCAAACCTGCCGCTCGTCACATTGGACCATGTGTTTCACAACAGGACGGCAGTCCTGTCCGACAACTCCGCGGGTATGATGAGTCTGGTCCGCTATGCCTATGAGAAAGGGCATCGCCGCATTGCCTACATTCACGGCAACGACACGGCGGTGACGGAGAACCGACTGACCGGCTTCTACAGGGCCTGCGACGAACTGGGCCTGCATGTGCCGGATGAATACATTGTGGGCTGCGAGTACCATGAGCCGAGAAGCTGCCATGAAGCGACAAAGGTCATCCTCGAACAAAAGGAAAGACCCACCTGCATCTTTTATTCGGACGACTATTCCTATATCGGCGGTGCAACGGCCATTGCGGAAGCCGGGCTGCGGGTGCCGGAGGATATTTCCGTCGTCGGTTACGACGGCATTCACCTGGCCCGGGTGATCAGCCCCCGGCTCACCACCTGGGAGCAGAATACGGAAGCGCTTGGGCGGATCGCCGCCGACAAGCTCATCGAGAGGATCGAACACCCCCGCACCGCTCTGCCGGAGCATATCGTGGTGAAGGGCCGCCTGCTGGAAGGCGAGACAGTAAAACAGCTGAATTGATGAGAGCGCCAAATGGCGCTTGAGGAACTGCGCATGACACGTGAACAGGCAAAAAACCTGGCGGAAGAGATGGTGAGCCGGATGAGCGTGGAAGAGCGGGCAAGTCAGCTCCGCTTTGACGCGCCGGCCATCGAGCGGCTGGGCATTCCGGCTTACAACTGGTGGAACGAAGCACTGCACGGTGTTGCCCGGGGCGGCACAGCGACCGTTTTTCCCCAGGCGATCGGCATGGCGGCCATGTTCGACGAAGCGCTGCTGGAGCAGATCGGCGACGCGATCTCCACGGAGGCCAGAGCCAAATACAACGCGCTCACAGCGGAAGAAGACCGGGACATTTATCACGGGCTGACCATGTGGTCGCCCAACATCAATATTTTCCGTGACCCCCGATGGGGCCGCGGCCATGAGACCTACGGGGAGGACCCCTATCTGACGGCCCGGATGGGCATGGCCTTTGTACGCGGGCTGCAGGGGCAGGGGGAGACGCTGAAGGTTGCCGCCTGTGCCAAGCACTTCGCGGTCCACAGCGGCCCTGAGGCTCTGCGGCACAGCTTCAACGCCGTCGCCTCCGAAAAGGATCTGGAGGAGACCTATCTGCCCGCGTTCCGCGCCCTGGTACAGGAATCCGGCGTTGAGGCCGTCATGGGCGCCTACAACCGCACCAACGGCGAGCCCTGTTGTGCAAGCCCTTATCTGATGGAGAAGCTGCGCGGCGAGTGGGGCTTTGAAGGCCACTTCGTCTCCGACTGCTGGGCCATTCGGGATTTCCACGAGAGCCACAAGGTCACCTCCCGGCCGACGGAATCGGTGACCAAGGCGCTGAAGGCCGGCTGCGACTTAAACTGCGGCTGTACCTATCAGCATATCATGAACGCCTATGCACAGGGCATGATCAGCGAGGAGGACATCACCCGCTGCGCCGTCCGTCTGTTTACCACCCGCTATCTCCTGGGGCAGCTGGGCGCCGGCAGCGAATACGATACGATCCCTTACAGCGCCGTTGACTGCAGAGAACACCGGGAGCTGAACCATCGGGCCGCTCTGGAATCCTGTGTGCTGCTGAAAAACAACGGGCTTCTGCCGCTGGACATCGCCAAATGCGGGACCGTCGGCGTTATCGGACCCAATGCGGACAGCCGCAGCGCGCTGATCGGCAATTACCACGGTACGGCTTCCCGCTATATCACCGTTCTGGAGGGGATCCAGGATCTGCTTGCCGGGAAGAACCGGGTGCTCTACTCTCAGGGCTGCGATCTTTTCCGTGACCGGGTGGAGCCGCTGGCACTGGCGGGCGACCGGATCGCCGAGGCTGTGGCCGTCGCGAAAAACAGCGACACCGTCATCCTTGTCCTGGGGCTTGACGAGACCCTGGAGGGCGAAGAGGGGGACACCGGCAACAGCTATACCTCCGGTGACAAGGAAGACCTTCTGCTGCCTGAATCCCAGCGCATTTTGATGGAGCGGGTGCTCGCGGTCGGAAAGCCGACCGTCCTGGTGCTGATGGCCGGAAGCGCCATCGACCCCGGAAAAGCACAGGAACTGGCGGACGCGATCCTGCTGGCCTGGTATCCCGGCGCCTGCGGAGGCAGGGCTGTGGCAGAGCTGCTCTTCGGCAGGGCTTCTCCCTCCGGCAAGCTGCCGCTGACCTTTTACCGCAACGGGGAGCTGGCGGATCTGCCCGCGTTCACCGATTACAGCATGCGCGGCCGGACCTACCGCTATTACCGCGGCGAGCCGCTCTATCCCTTCGGCTACGGCCTGAGCTATGGAGACTGCGTGATCACGGAATGCAGCGCCACCAGAGAGCGCGTTGAGCTGCGGGTGAAAAACCGCGGCACCGTCGATACCGACGAGATCCTGCAGCTCTACGTTCACGATGAAAAATCCCCCGACGCACCGCCCAACCCGAGCCTCTGTGCCTTCCAGCGGATTCATCTTGCCGCCGGAGAAGAAGCGGTCTTTACACTCATACCCGACGCAGACGCCTTCACCGTTGTCACCGACGCGGGCGAGCGCGTTCCGGGCAGCGGCAGCTGGAAGCTCTACGCGGGCTTTGGCGGCCCGGACGGACGCACGGAGGCGCTGACCGGCCGGAAGGCGTTCGAAGCCCGCATCCTCTGAGGTCCTGCGCGGCCCATCTCACTCGGAAAGAATTTGGTCCCCGTGCGATGCTTCCCCGTTCAAAGCGAAGCGCGGCAGCCCAGATCCTTAATAAATCAAAAAGGAAAAGAACAAGGAGGAACATCATGAAAAAAATTCTGTCTCTCGCCCTTGCACTCTGCATGATCGTTGCACTGTTCACCGTGGCCCCCACGGTCGCCTGTGCCGATGATGAGGTGACGCTGACCCTGTGGTCCATCGCCACCGAGAGTGACTCCAGCCACCAGGCCTTCGTTGACGCCATTGCCGCCTTCGAGGCCGAGCACCCCGGCGTCAAGATCGAGCATGTTACCACCGAAAATGAAGCTTACAAGACCAAGATCAAGGCTGCCATGTCTTCCGGCGAAGGCCTGCCCGACATTTTCTTCACCTGGGGCATGGGCTTCCTGGGCGAGTTTGTCGATGCCGGCCGCGTCTACTGTGTGGACAAGGAGTATGAGGCCTATAAGGACGAGCTGCCCGAGGCCATGACCGTCAACGTCCGCTACGGCGATGACAACAGCATGTACGGCGTGCCCTATACCATGTCTCTGATCACCCTGTACGCCAACATGGATCTGCTGGCCGAGGTCGGCTATGACGAAATCCCCGCGACCTATGAGGACATGATGGCCTGCTGCGACGCGCTGGTTGCCAAGGGCATTATCCCCTTCGGCGTTGCCGGCAAGGAAAAGTGGTGCCTGTCCGAGTACGTTGAGCCCCTGGTCATCAAGTCTGTCGGCGGCCAGGCCCTCCGCGACATGTACAACGGCGAGGCTTCCTGGAACAACGAAGGCGTTGTCAAGGCCATTGAGGCCTTCCAGAGCATGATTGACAAGGGCTACTTTGATCCCAGCGCCAATGCTCTGAGCAACGACGAAGTGAAGAACAACTTCATCGCCGGCAAGACCGCTTTCTATCAGAACGGCTCCTGGAACAACAAGGATATCGGCGAGCAGGCCCAGTTCACGGTCAAGGCCGGCACCTTCCCCGTGCTTGACGATTCCATTCCTCTCTACTCCATGATCGGCGGCCCCAACAACACCCTGGCCGTCACCGAGTCTTCCGAGCACAAGGATCTGGCTGTCGAGGCCGCCTTCTTCCTGGCCCGCTACATGTCCGATGCCGACTACAAGAGCGGCGCGAATCTGCCCTGCTGGGCTGCCGATCCCGACGCTGAGGTCAACGAGCTGATCCAGGCCGCGGCCGACATGGCCTCCAAGGCCGAGGATATGGTGCTCTTCGGCGACAACTTCCTGAGCGCCGACGCTGCGAACACCTACCTCGATTACATTGAGATGGCCTGGGCGGGCGAAGTCAGCCCGCAGGAGTACGTCGATGGTCTCGACGCTGACCTCGGCTGAGCAAAGGCTCTCCGCTCATCTGACTGACTGATACAGGAATGGGGGACGGTTCCCGGCACCGGGAACCGCCCCTGTTTCCAACATTGTATCACAAAGGAGAGAGACGATGAACAAATCGTTCCGATACAAGCTCAACATCTTTCTGTTCCTGCTGCCAGCGCTGGCCCTGTTCGTGACCATTCTGATCGCCCCGATCGTCATGTCTCTCATGTACAGCCTGACCAAATGGAACGGCTTTACCACGCCGGAGTTTATCGGCTTTAAAAACTACGTTGAGCTCTTCACCAGCAAATCCATCAATATCTCCAGAGCGCTGAAAAACGCCTTTTTGCTGGCGCTGCTCTCCTGCTGCATCCAGCTCCCCTTTGCGCTGTGGCTGGCGCTGCGTCTGGCCAGGCCGATTAAGGGAAAGACGGCGCTGCTGTCCATCTATTTCATGCCGGTGCTGATTTCCACGGTGGTCATCGGCCAGCTGTGGCTGAAGATCTATAACCCCGACTACGGCGTGCTGAACGTCCTGCTTCGCGCCATCGGGCTGGAAAAGTGGACGCAGATCTGGCTGGGCGACAAGAAATACGCCCTTGGCGCGGCCTTCGTACCGATCCTGTGGCAGTATGTGGGCTATCACATGCTGCTCATGTACGCGGGCATCAAGGGCGTCCCGACAGAGCTGACCGAGGCCGCCCTGCTGGACGGCTGTACGCCCTCGCAGGTCAACCGCTACATCGTCATTCCCTACATCCGCCCCATCCTGCGCGTCAGCGTCATCTTCGCGGTGACGGGCTCTCTGAAATCCTTCGACCTGATCTATGTTCTGACAAACGGCGGTCCGAGCCATACGACGGAAGTGCCGAGCACGCTGATGATCAGCATGCTGTTCCTGCGCAACCGTTACGGTATGGGCTCCACCATCGCCGTCATGCTGATCATCCTGTGCTTCTTCTTCGCGCTGGTGATCAACGCGGTTTTCAAGGAGGAAAAGTGAGATGAACAGCCTGTATGAGAGCAAACCGAAAAGAATCCTGATCTACTGCCTTCTGATCCTCTGGGCGCTGATCAGCATTTTCCCGGTCTACTGGATGCTGACCTTCTCCCTGAAAACCAACGCCGAGATCTTCGGCGAGAATGTCGCCGGCCTCCCGCGGGAATGGGTGTGGAGCAACTACACGCGTGCGCTTCACACGGGCAATATGCCGCGCTACTTCCTCAACAGCCTGATCGTCGCAATCACAACGATCTTTATCACGCTGGCGGCCTCCGTTATGGCCACCTACGCGATCACACGGCTCCGCTGGAAAGGGCGCAAGCGCATGAACAGCTTTTTCATGCTTGGCCTGACCATCCCCATCCACGCCTCCATCGTGCCGCTGTACACGACCCTGGCAAAGATCAAGCTCCTCGATACGCTGTGGGCGCTGATCATCCCGTATTCGGCCTTCTCCCTGGCAATGGGCATTCTGGTCTGCACCGGCTTCATGGGGGATATCCCCTACGATCTGGACGAGGCGGCGATGCTGGACGGCTGCGGCACCTGGGGCACCTTCTTCCGGATCATTGTCCCGCTGATGAAGCCTGCCGTCGCCACAGTCGGCATCTATACCTTCCTGCAGTGCTGGAACGAGCTGATGTTCGCCAACATTTTCATCAACTCGGACAAGTGGCGGACGCTGCCTGTCGGCGTACAGTCTCTGTCCGGTCAGTACACGACGGACTGGGGGCCTATCGGCGCGGCGCTGTCTATAGCGACGATACCGACCCTGATCTTCTACATCTTTATGAGCAAGAAGATCCAGGACAGCTTTATCGCCGGCGCCGTCAAGGGCTGAGCGATCCATCAAGCAGCAAGAGGCAAATTCGCGCGGAAGCGCAAATTTGCCTCTTGCTTTTTCTTATCTTAACGATCGGGAGCGCATTCCAGACTCAAAATATCGTCAAAGGGGATCGTGAGCCCGCTGCGCATCTCCAGCAGACCCAGGTGCTCGTCGACCTTTTTCGCGTCCCCCGTCACGGTCCGGTAGGCGCCTCCCGCCTTCCGGCTGTCGGGTACAAAGTAGGTAACGGTGACGGCAGGGTAGCTTTTCAGCCTTAGCTGCAGTGCGGCGAGCTGCCTGCCGATCGCGTCCTTCTGCCCCTCGCTCAGCTCGCGCTTTTCGTCGGTAAGGCGGGCGGTCTCCAAGATGGCCGCGTCATAACCTGTGAGGGCGGCAAAGGGGGAAAACTGGGCCGCCCGGTCCGTCATGGGCATGTGCGGCCGCTCGGCGGACACATGATGGGGGAGATCAATGATGTCGTCGTATTCGTGGCTGGGTTCCATTATGCCTTATGCCCTCCGATCTGCTTGTTCCGGTCCCTGCCGGTGGCACCCTCCTGGAAGCTTGTGCCGTGGAGGATGGCGTTCTTGCCGTAGCGCTTTTTGATGGAGAGCATGGCCTGCTGCAGCCGCTCCTCCTTTGCAAGAGCGGCCTGCTCCTGCTCCCGCGTCTCCTTTTCCTCTTCCGGCTCGCTGAAGAGATCCATCTGCTCAAAGGCGGGCTCCGCCTTCGCCGCCGCGGCGTCGGTCACGTGGTTTGCGACCACGTACATCCTCCTGACCAGCAGCTTCCGGTCCACGATCCGGTCATACAGCCGCAGGGCTGCGTCCATGATCAGTCTGGCGGAGGAGGTCTGTCGTCCGACGTTCTCTGATCCGTGCGCCATCTTCGGCGCCTTGCGGCCGTAACGGTCGATTTCGATCTCACCCTCAAAGGCAGGACTCAGATTCTCTATGTCATATCCCACCGTGAGCACGATCTGGTCGGTCACGAGCTGCTTTTCCACCAGGTCCATCACCAGCCCGTCGGTCATTTCCCGGACGATGATCCGCGCCTTTTCAAAGCTGTAGGGCTCCTGCAGGACCTGCCCCACGCTGAGGCTGTTGTTCTCGGGCTTGAAGGCCTTGATGTGCCGGATCTCGCAGGGCTCCCAGCCCCAGGCGTGATCGATCAGCAACTCCGCGTTCACACCGAAGAGCCGGTACAGCAGCGCTTCGTTTTTGATGTCGTTGGGGCCGCCCACCGAGCAGCGGGCCACATCGCCCATGGTGAACATGCCGTTGTCGGCGAGTTTTTTCGCATAGCCCCTGCCGACTCGCCAGAAATCCGTGATCGGTTTGTGCGCCCAGAGATAGCGCCGATAGGTCGTCTCGTCCAGCTCTGCAATCCGGACGCCGTCCGCGTCCGCGGGAATGTGTTTGGCCCAGATGTCCATGGCGACCTTGCAGAGATACAGGTTGGGGCCGATGCCTGCCGTCGCGGTGATCCCGGTGCTTTTCAGCACGTCCCGGATCATCAGCATGGCGAAATCGCGGGCGCTCATGCCGCGGGTTTTCAGGTACTCGGTTGCGTCAATGAACACCTCGTCGATGGAATACACATGGATGTCCTCGGGCGCTGCGTATTTCAGGTAGATGTTGTAGATCCTGGTGCTGTATTCCATGTAGTAGGACATGCGCGGCGTAGCCACGATATAATCCAGCTCCAGTGAGGGGTCGGCCGCCAGTGCGTCGGCGTCGGAGGATTTGCCGGTGAAAACATGGCCGGGCGCCTTTGCGCGCCGCCTGGCGTTGACCAGCTTTACCTGCTGCACGACCTCAAACAGGCGCGCCCGACCCGGCACGCCGTATGCCTTCAGCGAGGGGGAGACCGCGAGACAGATCGTCTTTTCTGTGCGGCTTTTGTCCGCTACGACCAGATGGGTGCTCAGCGGGTCTTTCCCCAGCTCCCGGCACTCCACGGAGGCATAAAAGCTCTTCAGGTCGATGGCAATATAGGTCTTCTCCGGCATCTGTTCTCACCGCCCTCTCGCCGATCAATAGTATTGGTCTTTGGTCTGGTATAAGTTGTCATGTTTTTCGGTTGCCCCGTCAGGGGCGAGAAAAATGACATAAAAAATATAATAAGCGCTGCTGCGCTTATTATAGCATAGGCCAATGTCTTAATTCCAGTGGGCAGATCGAAAGACACCGCCTTCGCCGGGGCCGCTTTTGTGATTGTGGCCACCGATACCAAAAGGAGCAGTCTGTGAAAGGGCGCAAGGATCGACATATTGCTGCGATCCGGCTCCGAGCGGACTCGAATCCCCTCCGGGGACTAGGCGCTTCGCGCCGTCGCCGGGGCCGCTTGGAGATTGGGATCGCCAGTACCAAGAAGAGCACCCCTCATAGGGGTGCTCTTCTTGGCGCACCGGGGCAATCCAAATCCGAACCAGTGATCAAGGTAGCATGGGGCGGGCTTGGGAGGGGATTGGTTATTCCCTCCCAAGAATTTGAGCGAAGCGGATCATCGCCAGCCGAAGGCTGGCCACCAGAAAGAGGGCATCCGAAAGGATGCCCTCTTTCTGGTGCCGGTGACCGGACTCGAACCGGTACGCGGTTGCCCGCAAGGGATTTTA
>CAMKAP010000031.1 GCA_946410505.1 uncultured Clostridia bacterium | reverse complement strand
GCTCAGGCCCAGCAGAAATGCCGCGGACCCGGCATACAGATTGGGACTCCCGTCATAAAACTCCCAGAAGGGCACATAGCCCAGCAGCAGCTTAATCAGAAAGCGCTTTTCCGTAAAGCACAGGGCGGAACAGATCGGATACTCCATCAGCACAAACCAGGCGATCAGGGACCCGAGGCCCAGTGAGAGCGCCGCAATGTCGCTTCCCTTCCTGTTGCGCCGCAGCAGGCGCCAGATCCCAACCGCAAGGGCAACGGTGAAAAGGAGCCATACCATGAGCATGGGAAAGACAAGGCGGTCATAATCGCTGCGTCCGGGCAGCAGCGCATTCAGCATGCGCAGGGCGGCGGGATACGTATACTTTGCGATCAGCAGCCTTGGCGCGATCGGAACACCGCCGCTCAGCGCCAGGAAACCGGGCAGCAGAAGCACTGCCGATATGCCGCCTGCCAGGAGAGAGGCAAGAGCATACCGCAGAATCGTTTTCCAGCGCAAATCGCGCAGCTTCGGCGTATCCCGGAGGGCAACATGGAGAAAATACAGCACGGAGAATAGGCAGAGCATATAGCCCGTGTAAAAACAGCTGATGATCGCAAGCGCCAGACTCAGCACATACAGCAGGGGCTTCTGCTCCTTCCAAAGCCGCTCGATCCCAAGAGCGACCAGAGGCAGAAACACCACTGCGTCCACCCACATGATGCACCAGGCATAGGCGTTATTGTAACCGCAGAAGGCATAGGCCGTGGTGAAGAAAAGCGCGGCGGGCCGCAGCATCCCGCGGGATCTCAGATACAGCGCCATCGTCAGCCCGCAGGCGCTCAGCTTTAGGAGGATCACAAGGTTCACAGCCATGGGAAGCTCCTCCCGTGGGAAGAGCAGAAGGATCAAATGAAAGGGGCTGGCAAGGTAATAGGCGTACAGACCGCTGATGGGCCCGCCCAGCAGCTTTTCAAAGCTGTAAAACCAGTCCGCCTTCCCGGCAAAGAGATTCTGGTACAGGGCCAGAAAGCTCAGATACTGCCCCTTGGCATCTGCGATCAAAAGCGTATGATTCCCGAACGGGGCGATGCCAAGCAGCGCATATAGCCCCAGAAGCAGAAAAAACGGCAGGAAAAAAGACGCTGCGAGCAGCAGGCGATCCCGTTTGTCAGACATAGCTTTCCTCCTTTTGTTTCAGCAGGCGCAGCGCATCCGCTTCGGCCATGCGGTCGGGGCTGGTCAGAAAGGCCCGATCGTCCCGGTTGGTCAAAGCAAGAATATCTTTCTCTTCATACACTGCGCCGGGATGAACAAGCATTTCCAGTCCCCAGCCGCGTTTTGCCGCCTCGCGTTCGGCGTCCGGCAGGATCTCCCGGAATTTGTCATAATCGAAGCGTCCCGAGAAGAGCACGCCCAGAAAGAGCCTCTTTTCCATGCCGTCAAGAAGCGCGCGATGCCGGCGCAGATTTCTGCCGGCGAGGGCGTGCAGCAGCAGAGTCTTGACGATGTTGATCGGGTGAAAGGGCAGGATCGCCGGAAAATGCCGCAGCAGCAGTCCCAGCGGTTCCCTCGGGATCCGGATATAGGCCACCGGAAGCCGCTCCTCCGCAATGACCTCTGCCAGCGCGTCAAACACCACCGGCAGCATATGCCAGTGGGCATGTCCATCCACGCGAAGGGCTTCTCCCCGCGCCTCAAGAAAAGGCAGAAGAGCATGGATCTGGGCAGACAGTTCTTTTTTGAGCTGGGTTTTATACGCATCATAGCGGTTTGTGAACCGGCAGAACAGGAGCCGGGAAAAGGAGACGGAAAATACGCCCTCCGTATCCACCAGAAGCGAAAGCTCCTCCTTTGGCGCCAGACACTTTCCCTCCAACAGGTTCAGATGCACCGTGAGCGCGATCCCCTGTGCCGGGAGTCTTCCCAGGCATTCGTTCATCCATGGGCTGTTCGGCATAATACTGGTGCCGTTCAAAATACCTTCATGACAGCAGGCCAGAATTCTCTCGCTCTGGGTAGGAAACAGGCCGTAATCATCCGCATGAAATTCCGTCATTCTTTCTTCTCCCTATATATCGTCGGATTCTTTCAAATCCTCTTATGTCTGATTTTTTATTATAACATTATACCCGAAAAAAGCCAACTCTTTCTTTCCCTTGTGCGCTTGAACCGGAACAATTTGTCTGATATACTGATGAAAAAGGGGGTTGTGCAATGATCTATAACTTTGACGAAATCATCGACCGCTCTCATACCAACTCCTTCAATGCGGAGGGCTTTCGCGGCATCCTGCAGCTCGCGCCCGGGGAAGAGATTCCCCCGCTGGAGGACGGCTACATCCGCATGTGGGTGGCGGACATGGATTTTGCCGTGGCGCCGGAGATTCTGGACGCGGTCCGAGCGCGGCTTGACCGCCGGATCCTCGGCTATACGGGCATGTTCGACGGCGCATACACCCGCGCGCTGCACACCTGGTGCCGCAAGATGTACGGCTGGGATTTTGGTGACGAGGAGCTGGTCTGCACGCCCGGCGTGGTCTATGCCCTGACCCAGCTGGTGGAGGATCTTGTACCCCCCGGAGGCAAGGTACTGACCATGACGCCGGCCTACAGCCAGTTTCTGCACGCCTGCGAATACAGCGGCGCAGAGCTGCTGCGCTCTCCCCTTGTAAAGGACGACAGCGGCCGCTTTGTCATCGACTTTGCGGATTTTGCGCGAAAAGCCGCCGATCCCGGCACAAAGCTCCTGCTGCTCTGCAACCCCCACAACCCCACCGGCCGGGTCTGGACAGAGGAGGAGCTGCGCGAAATCGGCCGCATCGCCCGGGACAACGGTCTGTGGATCGTCTCCGACGAGATCCACTGCGACCTGCTGCGCACAGGCAAGCGCCACACGCCCATGGGAAAGATCCTGCCGGACTATGAAAAGCTCGTCACCTGCATGTCCGCCAGCAAGACCTTCAACCTGGCGGGGCTGATGCTCTCCGCAATCCTGATCCGGGATGGGGAGGAGCGCGCCCGCTTCCGCCGCCGTGCCAAAGCCGTCGGGATGCTCAATCCTCTCTCGCTTGCCGCCCATCAGGCGGCCTACGAACAGGGCGGCGAATGGCTGCGGCAGCTCAAGGCGTATCTGGACGGAAACTTTGCGTTTCTGGACCGCTTTTTGCAGGAGGAGCTGCCCGAGGCGGTTTTCACCCTGCCGGAGGCCAGCTATCTGGCCTGGGTGGATCTGCGCGCCTGTTTGCCGGATGTTACGGACCTTGGCGCCTTCTTCGGCCGCAGGGCGGGCGTGATCGTCGAGGGCGGCAACGAAAACTTTGTGGACAACGCGGAGGGCTTTGTGCGCCTGAACCTGGCCCTGCCCCGGGCGAAGCTGGAGGAGGGCCTTGCGCGCATGCGTGACGCCATACGGGAATACAGACAGACAACTGCATAATAAGACAGAGAAAGGAGACAGACATGAAAGAGATTCTGATGTTTTATCTGGACGACTGCGGCTACTGCCGCAAGGCCCATCAGGCCATGGACGAGCTGTTTGCGGAAAAGCCCGCCTACAGAGCGCTGCAGGTCACCAAAATCGAGGAGAGCCGGGACCCGGAGACTGCCAACCGCTACGACTACTACGCCGTGCCCACCTTCTATGTGGACGGCGAGAAGCGCTTCGAGGCCCGCATCGGCATGAGCTACGAAATGATCAAAGAGGCCGTGCGCAAGGTGCTGGACTTCGCGCTGGAGGCCTGAGACCGCAGGCAAAAGGAAACAGCGGCATCCGACGGATTCGTCAGATGCCGCTGTTTCCTTTTTGTGTTTTCACTCAATACTCGTAAATCCCGCCGCCGATAAACTCGCGCACCAGCGCGTCCGGGGCGATCAGGCTCTCGTCAATATGGCCGAAGAGCTGCAGCGCCGGGAGCACCTGGCGCAGTTCCTCGTAGCGCTCGATCCCCTTGGGAACGGAGGAGAAGAGCTTGGTGGCCGTTTCATTGAAGAGGGCGGGCTCGTAGGCGTGGGAGGTGTCAAAGCGAAGATCCGCCTTGGTTTTGAAGGGAGAGATGTAGCTCAGTTCGCCCCGCCGCACGTTCCCCCACATGGCCATGGTCACGGCCGGGTCGGAGCCGCGGAACTTGTAGTCGCGCACCATGCGGCGCATCAGGCGGAACCAGGTGCGCTTGAAGACGACGCTGCCGTTGAAGGCCACGTCGCTCCGTGCGGAGATATACAGCTTGAAGGCCTCGGGGTGGCGGTTTGTGATCATGTCGTTGAGCGCGTGGATGCCCTCGAACACGACCATCTCGTCCTCCTTGAGCTTGATGGACTTGGAGGGCTCCTGAATGCGCATCTGGCGGGAGAACTCATACTTGGGCACATAGATGCGCTCACCCTTTGCAAGCTGGGTGAAGTGCTTGTTGAGCAGCTCCATATCCAGGCACAGAGGCGATTCCAGATCGATGTCCCCCTCCGGTGTGCGGGGAGCGGTGGCCGGGTCCACGGTGTTGAAATAGTCGTCCATGGCCACATAGTGGCAGCGAACGCCGCGCGTCTCCAGCGCAGCGGAGATCTTCATGGCCGTGGTGGTCTTGCCGGAACCCGAGGGGCCGGAGAGCAGGATGATGGGGCTCTTCTTCCGGTTCTCCAGGATCATATCCGCGGCGACCTGAACCTCGCCCTCATAGCGGGCGTCGCACTCCTCCACAAAGCCCTTGGGGTCGGTGACGGTCCGGTAATTGATGTCAGTCAGCTGGTAGGCCATCAGGCTTGCTCCTTCCTATAAAACGCAGTTATTTTTTCCTTCTCCGCGCAGGTTCTCTCGATATTCTGAATGTACTCCAGAGGATACTTCGGTGCCATGAGCCGGATATTCCGTCCGTCGCCCGGGGCGATCAGCTTGGTGGAGCCTCCCCCGCCCATGGCCAGGATGCTGCAGAGCTCCTCCATAATGCAGATGTTATAAAGGTTACCATACTTTTCTTTTGTCCAGCCCACGTTCTCAAAACCGCCGGACATGAACTTCTGCCGATAGAGATAATAGGGCGCGTAAGCAGACTCCCGCAGCCGCCGCCCGGCATAATCGAGCATCTCGCTCACCTGCTGCCCGTCCGGGATGGGCAGGCCCTCAAGGGTGATGCGGCTGCCCTTTTTCAGGCTCAGCGTATGCACGGTGACGTTCTCCGGCCCGAGGGCCAGCACCCGCTCCAATGTCGCGGCAAAACCCTCCGGACTGTCCGCGGGCAGACCCGCGATCAGATCCATGTTCACCGCCATGCCCCCCACGCTGCGCACCTTTTCCAGCGCCGTGAGAATATCCGCCGCCGTGTGACGCCGTCCGATGGCCTCCAGCACCGTGTCCGACATGGTCTGCGGGTTGACGCTTACCCGGTCCACGCCGTGGCGGCGCAGCACACGCAGCTTCTCCTCGGTGATGGTGTCCGGGCGCCCGGCCTCCACGGTATACTCCCGCAGGGCGGAAAAATCGAAATCTTCCTCCAGCACGGTGCAGAGTCTATCCAGCTGCGCCGGTGACAGCGTGGTGGGCGTGCCCCCGCCCATGTAGACGGACACAGGGCGCAGCCCCAGCTTTTTCACCTGTTCGGCCGTGGCGGCGATCTCCTGCTCCAACGCCTCCAGGAAGGGTGGGATCAGCTTCATGCTCTTTTCCACCGACTGGCTCACAAAGCTGCAGTAGGCGCAGCGGGTCGGGCAGAACGGGATGCCCACATAGAGGCACACGTCCTTCTCCCCCAGGCTTGCCGCAGCGCGCATGGTCTCGCGGGCAGCGTCAAGACAGAGGGCGGCCCGTGCGGGCGACACGTCAAATTCCTCCGTAAAGCGGCTGAGCGCCTCCGGCTCCGGCATTCCCTCCGCCAGGAGCTTTTCCAGCAGCTTTGCCGGTCGGACGCCGGTCAGCGCACCCCAGGCGGGCTTTGTGATCCCGGCGCGAAGCGCGGCGCGGTACATGGCGTTTTTGATGAGCCGCTGGCATTTCCGATCCGTCTCCAGCTCGCCGCCCAGCGCCGACAGCGCACTCGATGTGCGCCCGAAAACCCGCCCGCCGCCGTAATGAAGGCTGCAGCTTGCCGTGATGCGCTGCCGCCCCCGGCTCAGGCGGATCTCCATGCGCTCCCCTTCCGGTTTTCCCTCGGGGTATTGGGGTCTCTCGGCGGGAAAGAGCGTCAGGAGCATCTGCTCTACTGCGTATTTATACTCATGTCCGTAAAGATATAATCTCATCAGGGCGCTTTCCTTCGAATAACAGCTTCCATTCTATGACAGAGGCGCTTTTCATATGTGGATATTGTAGCATAGCCCCGGGCGGAAAACAATCCGCAATTGTGCCGCTGCGTTTTTCTTCTTACTGTCACGCATGATATTAGATATAATTTTTGAAGTAAAAAATCTCAAAAAAGCCTTGAAATGCCCGAAAAATTCGTGTATTATATTGTTATAAGTAATAGTATTGGGGAATTATACGATGTTTGAGATTGGAGACAAGATCATCTACGGGGAGAACGGGGTATGCACGGTCGATAAGATCGACGCGCTGCCCATGGCAGGCTCCTCCGGGGGCAAGATGTATTACCATCTGAGTCCCTTCGTCGGAAGCGGGGTCTACTTTGCGCCGGTGGACTCCAATGTTTACATGCGCCCGGTGATGAGCCGGGAACAGGCAGAGGCGCTGATCGAAGCCATGCCGGGGATCGAGCCGGCCATCTGCAATGACAACCGTTTCAACCATGTGGACGCGTTCTATAAGGAGCTGTTCCGGCAGCACAGCTGTGAAGCCCTGGTGGCGATCGTCAAGGGGCTGCGCCAGCGCATGTCGGAGCGGAAAACCAAATCCAGCCGGGCCGAGGCCACGCTCAAACGGGCCAAGGACATGCTCCACGGGGAGCTGGCCGTGGCGCTGGATCTGGAAATGCAGGACGTGGAGGATTACATCAAAAGCCGCCTCGGAGAACAGTAAGCAAAAGAACGCCTGACAGCCCGCACAGTCGTGCGGGCTGTTGACTTTTCTTTCCCTTGCGCATATAGTATGTACGGTTGTTTTTTCGACACGGAAAGGAGGGGTCCTTCTGGCCTCTTTCCTGCACCGCAGGGATACGGATATGACCGTCGGCAGCATCCCGCGGCTTTTGATTCTCTTTGCGCTGCCGCTTTTGATCGGAAATCTCTTTCAGCAGCTATACAATACGGTGGACTCCATCGTGGTCGGCAACTTCGTCGGCAAACAGGCGCTGGCCGCCGTTGGCTGCACGGGGCCGGTCATCAACGCGCTGGTGAGCGTGTTCATCGGCCTCTCCACCGGCTCCACTGTGGTCATCGCCCAGTACTTCGGCGCCAAGGACAACGAACGCCTCAGCCGCGCCGTGCACACCACTGTGCTGGTGACGCTGGTGACCTGCGTGGTATTGACGGCGGCGGGTGTTCTGGCGACCCCCGCCATGCTGCGCATGATGCAGACACCGGAGGACGTGTTTGACCAGGCCGCTGAGTATCTGCGCATCTTCTTCTGGGGCATCACGGGCGTGCATCTCTATAACTCCTGCGCGGGCATCCTCCGCGCCGTGGGGGACTCCACACGACCGCTGTATCTGCTGATCTTCTGCACCCTGACCAACACCGTGCTGGATATTCTCTTTACCGGCATTCTGGGCATGGGCATTGCGGGCGCTGCCTGGGCCACCGTCATCTCCCAGTTCCTCTCGGCGATCCTGGTCATGCGGCTGCTGTTTCGCACCACCGCGGCCTACCGGCTGGAGTTTACAAAGCTCCGCTTTGATCTGCCGATTCTGAGAAAGATCCTGCTCATCGGCATCCCCTCCGCCCTGCAGATGGGCATCACTTCCCTGTCCAATGTGTTTGTTCAGTCTTATGTAAACCGCTTTGCCAGCACCGTTCTGGCAGGCTGGACGGCCTATAACCGGGTGGATTCCTTTGCGATGCTGCCGATGATGAGCCTCTCCACCTCCATCACCACCTTTGTGGGGCAGAATCTTGGCGCCGGCAACCGGGACCGGGCGAAGATGGCGGTCCGCTGGGGCTTCGGTATGGGTCTCATTACCATGGCGGTGCTGCTCACGCCGCTGATGCTCTTTGCGCCGCAGCTGACGCGGCTTTTCAACGGCGATCCCGAGGTCATCGGCTACGGCACCTGGTTTATCCGGGTGATCTCCCCCTTCTATCTGACCTTCGCGGTCAACCAGGTCTACCTCGGCGCCCTGCGCGGCGCGGGCGATACCCGCTCCTCCATGTTCATCTGCCTCAGCTCCTACGTGCTCTTCCGGCAGATCTATCTGTTCTTCTCCTACCGCATGGGCGGCGGGCTCCTGGCTGTGGCGCTGGGTTACCCCGCAGGATGGGTGCTGTGCATGGTGCTGCTGCTTGTGTACTACTATACGAACAAGAAGGTCATGACCGCCGTCGCGGTCGGCGATTAGTTGAAGCGATTCCGATATAATTACAGAGAGGCGAATCCGCATTCCGATGCGGATTCGCCTCTCTGGTATTATGGGAGTAAGTATTGATGATCGAGATAAAAAACCTTATACGTTGAAGCGGAACATGGTCACGTCGCCGTCCTGCATCACGTACTCCTTGCCCTCCAGACGGAACAGGCCCTTCTCCTTCACCGCCTGCATGGAACCGCAGGCCTTCAGGTCCTCAAAGGCCACGATCTCGGCGCGGATGAAGCCGCGCTCAATGTCCGTGTGGATCTTGCCGGCAGCCCTGGGGGCCTTGGTGCCGCGCACGATGGTCCAGGCATGCACGTCGTCCTCGCCGGCGGTGAGGAAGGAGATGTAGCCCAGCAGATCGTAGGAGGTGCGGATCAGGCGGTCAAGCCCCGTCTCGGTCAGGCCCAGATCCTCCATGAAGAGCTGCGCCTCCTCGGCGTCCATCTCCGCGATGTCCTCTTCAAACTTGGCCGCCACAGGCAGCACCGCCGCACCGTGCTTCGAGGCATAGTCGGAGAGGGCCTTGAAATTGGCGTTGTCGGAGAGATTGCTCATGCCGTCCTCGTCCAGGTTCGCGGCATAGATGATGGGTTTGACCGTGAGCAGGCCGCCGTCCGTGAGGATGTCCTGGTCCTCTTCGGTAAACTCGAAATCCCGGGCGGGCTTCTCTTCGGTCAGGTGGGCGATCAGCGCCTCGCACATTTCGGCCTCGCGCTTATACTTCTTATCGCCGCCCTTGGCGTTCTTCTTCGCCCGCTCCAGGCGGCGCTCCACGATCTCGATGTCCGCCAGGATCAGCTCCAGCTCAAAGGATTCCGCATCGCGCACCGCGTCGGCGCTCTCCAGGAAGATGTCCTCATTGTCAAAGCAGCGGACAACCTCCACCAGCGCGTCCACCTGGCGGATGGCCTGAAACACCTCGTTGCCCTTGCCGCCGGCGCTCACACCGGCCACGTCCACAAAGTCGATGGTCGCGGGAGAATACTTTTTCGGATGATAATACTCCGCCAGCCAGTCCAGGCGCTCGTCAGGCACCTTGGCCGTGCCGATGTTGGGCTTGGCGGAGGCGTTGGAATAGCTGCTGGTCTCGGCCTTGGAGCCGGTCAGCGCGTTAAAAAGCGTCGTCTTGCCCACGTTGGGCAGACCCACGATCCCCAGTTTCATATCAATTCGATCTCCTTGCTTGTGTTTGTCAAACAGCGCAGAATATTATAGCAGAAAAGTCTTCCGTTCTCAATACCGAGCCGCGGCTTTTCCGCATTTTCCTCAGGCTCCGGCAAGGCCGTACTCTTCCGCCAGCGCGCGGAAGGCGGGCAGGGCGCGGCGGATGGTATCCGTGGGGACGCAGTAGGCCAGGCGCAGGTATCCCCCGATGCCGAAATCGTCCGAGGGTACCAGCAGCAGCTCGTATTTCTTTGCCGCGTCGCTGAACGCCCGGGCGTCCTCTACGGGCGTTTTCACGAAGAGGTAGAAAGCCCCCTCCGGGTATACGCAGTCATAGCCCATCTCCGTCAGCGCGCCATAGAGCAGATCCCGGTTTTCCCGATACACTTCGATCTCCGCCGTGATGCCCACACAGCCGACAAGCGCGCGCTGCATCAGGGCGGGCGCCGCGCAGTAGCCGAGAGCTTCGGCCGCCTTCCGCAGAGCGGCAAACACCGCCGCGCCGCTGCGCATCCTGGGATGGACTGCCAGATAGCCGATGCGCTCTCCCGGCAGGGAGAGGGACTTGCTGAAGGAATAGCACAGGATGCTGTTGTCAAAGGAGCGCATCACATCGGGGATCTCCTCCCGGTCGTAGACCAGCTCCCGATAGGGTTCGTCGGAGATCAGGTACACCGGGCGATCGTAGCGCGCCTGCGCATCCCGCAGGATCTGCGCGATGCCCGCAAGACTCTCCGCCGAGAGGATGGCGCCGGTGGGATTGTTGGGGGTGTTCACCAGCACAAAGCGGGTCCTCTCGGTCACGGCGGCCCGCAGGGCCTCCAGGTCGGGCTGCATATCCGCAAGCGGCGGCACCTCGACCGCGACACCGCCCGCGCCCTCGATGAAGACCCGGTATTCGGTGAAATAGGGCACCAGCACGATGGTCTCATCCCCGCTGTGCAGCAGCGCTTCGCAGCAGACGGCAAGGCCGCCCGCCGCGCCTGTTACGATCAGGATGTGCTCTGCGCCGAGGCCGAGCTTCGAGCGCCGGTTCAGATCCTCCGCCACAGCCCTGCGCAGCGCAGGCAGGCCCTCCGGCGGCGTGGGCGCATGGGCATCCGGCAGGCGCAGCGCATTCTCCATGGCCTTCCAGACCGCCTCCGGTACCGGCGCGCTGGGGCTGCCCAGGCTGAAATCAAAGACCTTGTCCGCGCCGATCTCGGCCTTGCGGGCATTGCCGTAGGCCGTCAGCTCCCGCATGCAGTTTTTCACCCGGCCCCAGGCCACATATTTCTCCCGCATCGCCGTGCCTCCCCCGTTTTGCTTTTCGCAGTTATTGGGGCCATTATACACCCGCCCGCTCCGCCGCGCAACGATATTGGACAAGAGAAATCCGGGAGAGCCCCGCCCTCCCGGATTCAAGCTGTCGACAAAGTGTCGACAGCTTGAAAATCAAAAATGAGAACTTCCAAAAAAGTTCTCATTTTTGAATATATTTAACGCGAGAGGGAATAACCAATCCCCTCTCGCGCTCTCCCCATGCAAGTCCAGCTTCTGTCGCAAGAGTTTGTCTACGGTCTGAATCCGGGAGAGCCCCGCCCTCCCGGATTCTCTTTTCAGCTGAACCAGCCGTCTGCGCCGCATCTGGCCGCCACACCGTCCGTCGCCGCCCGGATCTGCTGATCACAGTGCTCGCGCAGCCAGTTCAGGCAGTGGCGGTTATCCTCGTAGAGATTGATGTAGTACCAGCTTGTATTCTCCGTGCGCATGTAGTCGGCGGCGAGCGAATCGCCGTCCGTGATCTCCAACTGCAGCGTCACGTTGCAGATCGGCGGGGCGGCGGATTCGAGGAAGAAGCGCCTGCCAATGGTATTCTCGGCCAGGTCGGCCAGCAGCGCGTTTTCATAGAAGTCCACGGCCTCCTCCGGCGTGAAACGGACAGAGGAATGATAGCTCTCGGCACCGCTGTCGGTGACGTCGAAATCCGCCGAAAAATAGATCACGTTTTCCGGCGTGACCTGCACCTTGCTCACAGAGCGGTAGCGCAGCGCCTCGGGCAGGTTGACCACCGCCTGCAGCCTGGAGAGATCCGACTCCGGATTCTGCGCGTCCTCCTGCTTCCCAAACACGTCGTATTCCCGGGAGATAACTCTGCCGTTATCCAGCGTATAGCTCAGGTGGACGGAGGCGCGCACATTGTCTGTGCCGAGCCATTCGGCGTCCGGCACTTCGTGCTGCTTTTTGTTCCGCACGATGCCCTCCTGCAGCTCCAGGATTCTGCGGATGCTGCCCTCCTCCCGGTACTCCGTGTCATTGAAGCTCACGCTCACAATGTGTTCCGGCGCAGGCCGGCTCTTCTCCCAGCCGAAGAGATCCGCTTCGCATACGCCGATCACCAGCACCGCCGCCGCGGCAAACACGAGCCAGCCCTTCCAGCCGCCGCGGAAGACCCAGACCGTTTTTCGGATCAGCATCTCGGCTGCAAAGTAACCGATCAGGCTCCCGGCCAGCACCGCCAACGCTGTGACCAGCGCGGCGCTCAGTCCTCTGGGGGCGTTTCCCAGCAGTGCGTCATGCACGAAGGCAGCCAGCAGGATGCCGCAGCCGTAGGCCATGCAGTATTTGAATACCGGCTTCAGCACGGGGATCGCCACGGTGTCGCTGGCGCTCTCCATCCGGCGGCGGAGATACAGACGCCAGGCAAGCACTGTCAGCAGCACACCCACGGCCCCGTAAACAGCCACCGTGTCCAGTCCGCGGATCACCAGCTCCTCACCCACGCCGCGCAGCTGCGTGGAGTAGTGCGCGAGCATGCCCACCGGCGGCGAGAGCCAGCTCAGGCTGAGAACGTCCGGGTCCAGGCCGAAGATCACCTTGCTCATCACAAAGCGTGTGGCCATCTCCGCCACACAGGCCGTAAAGCTCAGCACCACATACACCAGCGGCAGGATGATGAGGTTGCCGGTCAGCATGGCGCAGAGGGAGGCAAAGCCGTAGAAACAGAGCTTGCTGAGCGCCATCACCGCCAGGAGCGTCCCCAGCACCCAGAGGCTCAGCTTGCCCGCCGCGACGAAGGGCAGACACAGCAGGACCGCCAGCAGGTCCGCCAGCAGCAGGGGCAGCAGCCCCGTGAGCCATGCGGTATAGAACATGGTCGTGCGCGTCACCGGCAGGGCGTTCATCATGCCGCAGGAGCGGCTTCCGTAGAGATACCCGAACATGGCCATGGCGGCCAGGATCGAAATACTGAAGGAAATGATGATCATTTCCTCGCCCATGCCGGCTGCAAAGCTGTCCAGCATGGGGATGCTGCCGATGTAGCCGCGGATGCTCTGCGTCTGCTGGCGGAGCATCAGGGGCAGGATCAGCAGCAGAAAAACCTGATAGCCCGCCCAGAGGGGCCAGCAGCGGTGCAGCAGGTTTTTGGCAATGCCGCGATTAAAGAACGATGTCTTTGACTTCATGCTCGGCACCTCCCAGCTCATAAATAAAGATTTCTTCCAGAGAAAGCGGCAGCACATCCAGGAACAGCGGATTGCAGAGGGCGAGCTTCGCCTCCAGCTCATCGGCCCGGCCGCGCAGAATGAGCTGCTGCAGCCGCCCGGTCTCGCTCCGGTGCAGGATCTGCAGGTCCTCCGGCAGTCTGGGCTCCCCGTCGAAAGCCAGCTGGATCTTGACCATGTTGTCCTGCAGCTCCGAGAGGCTGCGCTCCAGCAGCATTCTGCCGTGATTCATGATGCCCACATGGTCGCACACGTCCTCCAGCTCCCGCAGGTTGTGGGAGGAGACCAGCACCGTGG
>CAMKAP010000030.1 GCA_946410505.1 uncultured Clostridia bacterium | reverse complement strand
CATGAAGGGAAAGCTGCTGGTGAATTTCGACTGCGTCTCGGACGGGGACGATTTTCTCTTTGTTTCCTCCCGAAAGGCCCGCAAAGCCCACGACGCCGCGCTGCGCGCAGCATTTTCGGCGGTTGATGGGAAAACGCTGCATTTTGAGAGCACGCTCTCAGCCTTCTACCCCTCCGATCAGGCAAACTTTCCGGTGGGCGTGGGCGTTTCCGCCATGCGGAAAAAACCCGTGCTTGGCCTCTATATGAGCCGCATCCACACGGCGAAGGACACCGTGCTGCAGGAGGAGAACCTGGCATATTTCGCCGAGGGAGCAAAAAAGCTCGTCTCGCTCCTCTAACGAAATTAATAAGCAATAAGAGATTGCCGCGCCGGTGAACGATGTCACCGATGCGGCAATCCGTTTTCTGTCTTGACTTATTCCACCGCGAGCACGGTGAGCGTCTCGCCCTCCACGCGAAACTTCACATTTCTCCCGGCGAAGCTGAGCCCGTAGACGCGCTCGGGGTCATCCTGATAGCGGGGGCGGGGGTCATTCTCCAGCACGCCGCGCAAGGCTGCGCGTTTGTCTGCCGGGACATTCTCCTCCGTGCCGGAGAGAAAGCTGACCCGGAGAGTCCTGCCGGAATCGGGGGCAAAGCCGGAGAGCGCCTCGGGCTTGCAGTCTGCATAGGGGAGATAGGGCTTGATGTCGAAGATGGGCGTGCCGTCCAGCAGGTCCGCCCCGCCAACGACGAGCACCGGCCCCAGCGCATCGTCCCGCTCCACGCGCAGCAGCCGCACACAGCTCAGGCCCAGGGAATTGGGTCTGAAAGGGGAGCGGGTGGCGAAAACGCCCATCCGCTCGTTGCCGCCCAGCCGGGGCGGGCGCACTGTCGGCGAATAGTCCGCGCGCAGGGCCCGGGAGAACTGCCAGATCAGCCAGAGATGGGAAAAGCCCTCAATGCCCCGCAGGGCGTCGGGATTCCGGTATTCCGGGGTAAAAACGATGCGGCTCTCCAGCGCTTCAACGATCCCGGCCTGCCGGGGCACGCCGAACTTGTCCGGCAGGTCCCCGCGCAGATGGGCGATGGGGCGAATCGGATATTCCTCCGTCACAGCAGTTCCTCCACCAGGCGCAGCGCCTGCAGCGATACATAGTTTGTCAGCATATGGAAAGCAAGGCTGCCCCAGATGCTGTCGCAGTACTCGTAGCAGCGGCAGAGCAGCCAGGCTGCGGGGACATACTGCAGCAAATACAGCCAGCTCATGGGGTCGGAGAGGGCGTAGCCCCAGATGTGATAGACCCCGAAGAGCAGGATGCAGACCACATAGGCCAGCACGCGGTTTTTCCGCCGGATGGTGCCGAAGACGCCGGCGCGGAAGATCATCTCCTCCACGAAGGGCGCGAGAAAAATGGCGATGGCGTTCATGGCGCCGTAGTCCTGCCCCACCATGTCCATGACAGCGGCGTTGTTGGGGTTGTCCACCTCATCGACGAAGAGGGCCACAAGGCCGGAGGCCGCCATGTTCATCAGCAGCATGGCGCCGTAGCAGCCCAGCACCTGGAAGAAGATCCGCCCCGGGTGCTCGCACAATACATCAAAATCCCGGCGCAGGAAGCGAAAGCCCACGATCAGCAGATATACCGCGCCGATCACATAGGTCAGGAGGTTAATCTGCACCTCGTCCGTGATATGAAAGACCTTGAAGAGCAGCCATGGCAGGCCGGCCACGTGGATCGGCAGCCAGAGCAGCACCAGCAGGGCCGCAAGCGAGCTCAGGCTGCTGTGAAAATCGGGTGCTTGGCTCAGTCTCATCAGGCCCTCGCTTTCCGCTGCAGTTCAAAGAGCAGATTCATGCCCTCGATGGGCGTAAGGGTATTCAGGTCGATCTCCAACAGCGCCCGGCGCACTTCGTCGGCGCCGATGTCGGCAAAGCTGATCTGATCGTCTCCCGCCTCCGCAGCGGGGGCGGCGACGCCCTCCGTCTCCAGCTCCTTCAGATATTCCTTGGCCTTGCGGATCACCGAGTCGGGCAGGCCCGCCAGCTTCGCCACCTCGATGCCGTAGCTGTCGTCCGCCGCGCCGCGCACGATCTTGCGCAGAAAGACCAGGGTACCGCCCTGCTTTTTGGCGGTGATGTTGTAGTTGCGCACGCCGGAAATCTCCCCCTCCAGGGCGGAGAGCTCGTGGTAGTGGGTGGCAAACATGGTTTTGGCGCCCAGCTTCCGCTTGTCGGCGCAGTACTCCAGCACCGCCCGGGCGATGGCCATGCCGTCGAAGGTGGAGGTGCCGCGGCCGATCTCGTCCAGGATCAGCAGGGAGGAGGCCGTGGCGTGCTTTAAGATCTCCGCCATCTCATTCATCTCCACCATAAAGGTGGACTGGCCGGCGGCCAGATCGTCCGAGGCGCCGATGCGGGTGAAGACCCGGTCGATGACGCCGACGGTGGCGCTGCGGGCGGGGACAAAGGAGCCCATCTGAGCCATCAGGGCGATGAGCGCCGTCTGGCGCATGTAAGTGGATTTACCGGCCATGTTGGGTCCGGTCACGATGGCGACACGGTCGTCGGCGTCGTTTAAGTAGGTGTCGTTGGGGACAAAGAGCACGTCCTTCAGCGTCTGCTCCACCACCGGGTGGCGGCCTTCGAGGATGTGCAGCTCCCGGGAGGCGTCCACCTCCGGGCAGGTGTAGTTGTTGCGCACGGCAACTTCGGCCAGAGAGCAAAGGGCGTCCAGGCGCGCAACGGCGTCAGAGCTTGCCTGGATGCGTGCGACCTTTCCGGCCACGCTGTCCCGCACTTCGCAGAAATACTGGTATTCCAGATCGTTGATCCGGTCCCGGGCGGTCAGGAGCGTGTTTTCCAGCTCCTTGAGCTCCTGGGTAAAGTAGCGCTCATTGGAGACCAGGGTCTGCTTGCGGATATAGTCCTCCGGGACGTTTTCCAGCCCTGCCGAGCGCGGCACGTCGATATAATAGCCGAAGACCTTGTTGTAGCCCACCTTGAGCTTTTTGATGCCGGTGCGCTCCCGCTCCCGGGCTTCCAGCTCTGTGACCATCTGGGCGCCGTTGTCGCGCACGTTGCGGAGCCTGTCCACCTCTTCGGAGTAGCCTTCCCGCAGGATCCCGCCCTCACGCACGGAGAAGGGCGGCTCGTCGCAGATGGCGCGGTCGATCTCCGCGCGCATGTCCTCCAGCGCGTCGAGCGCGCAGATGTCCCGCAGCTCGGCGCAGGCAAAGCCCGCCGTCAGTTCCTTCAGGCGCGGCAGCACCGCCGCACAGTTGGAGAGCGTGCGCAGATCGCGCCCGCCGGCGGTGCCGTAGACGCAGCGGCCCACCAGACGCTGCATGTCGCTGATCTCCCTGAGCGCCAGCATCAGCTCGCCGCGGGCCACATGGTTTTTCGCAAGCTCGCCCACCGCCGCGAGGCGGCGCTTGATCGCCACCACGCTCAGCAGCGGCCGTTCTACCCAGGAGCGGAGCAGGCGTCCGCCCATGGGCGTTCTGGTCTTGTCCAGCACCCAGAGGAGGGAGCCGCGCTTTTCCCCGCTGCGCAGGGTCTCGGTCAGCTCCAGGGAGCGCCGGGTCGTCCAGTCCAGCTCCATGTAGCGCCCACCGTAAAACACATCCATACTGCGGATGTGGCTCAGGTCGAACTTCTGGGTCTCCTGGATATAGGCGAGCAGGGCCCCGGCGGCACAGACGGCCTCCGGCGCGTCGCCCAGGCCGCTCCGGTCGATGTCCGCATAGCCGAAGCGCTCACAGACGCGGGCCGCGGCGGGCATGAATTCAAACATCTCGCCGCCGAACTCCAGCATGGCGTTGAGCTTCTGCTTCAAAAACGCGGGGATCTGCTCCGCCTCCAGGGCGGCGGCGGAAAGCACGGCCTCCCGGGGGGCAAAGCGCCCCAGTTCGTTGAGAATATGGGAAACCGGGTCGGAATCGTATGCCGCCGCGCAGAATTCGCCCGTGGAAATGTCGCAGAAGGCGGCGCCGCCCCGGCCGTTTGCCAGATGCACGGCGCAGATATAGTTGCTGCGCCCCTCCTCCAACATGGAACTCTCGGTGACGGTGCCGGGGGTGATGATGCGGATGACCTCCCGGGACACCAGACCCTTGGCCAGCGCCGGGTCCTCGGTCTGCTCACAGATGGCCACCTTGTAGCCCTTGGCGATGAGCCGCGCGATGTAGGCCTCCGCGCTGTGGTAGGGAATGCCGCACATGGGCGTGCGGGCCTCCGGGTCCTCCACGTTCCGGTCGCGGGTGGTCAGGGCCAGGTCCAGCTCCCGGGCGGCGAGCTTTGCGTCCTCATCGAACATCTCATAGAAATCGCCCAGGCGGAAGAAGAGCAGACAGTCCTGATGCTGCTGCTTGATCTCCAGATATTGCCGCTTCATGGGCGTCAGTTCAGCCATATTTTTTCTCCGTTCTGAAAACTGAATCCTATTCTATCGTTCCGTACAATGCCCAGGTGTTGCTGGACGTGATCTTTACGTTGACAAACTGCCCGATCAGCGCGGGGTCCGCCTTCAGGTGCACCAGGCGTCCGCCGTTGGTGCGGCTGGAGAGGTTATACTCCTCCCGGCCGGTCTCCCCGTCGACGAGTACGCGCAGGGTCTTTCCCTCATACTCCCTGTGCTTTTCGCCGGAGATGCGGTTGGACAGCTCCGTGAGCGCGTCGAAATGCTTCTGCTTGTCACTGCGGGTATAGGGGTCGGGCATGGAGGCCGCGGGGGTGCCCACGCGCTTGGAGTAGATGAAGGTGAACATGGCGTCAAAACGCACCTCCTCCACAAGGGAGAGCGTCTCGGCAAACTCCTCGTCCGTCTCGCCGGGAAAACCCACGATGATGTCCGTGGTCAACACCAGATCGGGCATATAATGCCGCGCCAGAGCCACCTGGCGGAGATATTTCTCCCGGTCGTAGCTGCGGTTCATGGCCTTCAGGATGCGGTCGCTGCCCGCCTGCACCGGCAGGTGGAGCTGATGGGCGCACTTTTCGCAGGAGGCCATGGTTTGAAAGAGCTTCTCGGTGGCGTCCTTGGGGTGGCTCGTCATGAAGCGGATGAGGAAGTCTCCGGGGATGTCGTTGACCATGCGGATGAGATCGGCAAAGTCCACCCCGCAGTCCAGGTCCTTTCCGTAGGAGTTCACGTTCTGGCCCAGAAGGGTGATCTCCTTATAGCCGGCGGCCACCAGCTCCCGTGCCTCGCGCAGCACATCCTCCGGCCGGCGGGAGCGCTCGCGCCCGCGCACATAGGGCACCACGCAGTAGGTGCAGAAGTTGTTGCAGCCGTACATGATGGAGAGCCATGCCTTCACACTGCCGTCCCGCTTCTGGGGAATGCCCTCGGCCACGGAGCCGAGATCCTTTTCGGCAGCGAAAACGCGCCTGCCGCTGCGCATCACTTTTTCCAGAAGTTCCGGGAAGCGCCAGAGCTCATGGGGTCCGAACACCAGATCCACCACAGGGTAGGACATTTTGATCTTCTGCGCCATATGCTCCTGCTGCACCATGCAGCCGCAGACGGCGATGATCTGGCCGGGGCGGGCCTTTTTGGAGTGGTTGAGCGCGCCCACGTTCCCGAGCACCCGCATCTCCGCGTGCTCGCGCACCGCGCAGGTGTTGACGACGATCACGTCCGCCTGAAATTCGTCCTGCGTAAAGCCGTAGCCCATCTCGGCCAGGTAGCCGCGGAGCTTCTCGCTGTCGGCCTCGTTCTGCTGGCAGCCGTAGGTGTCCACCATGGCCAGGGGCCGCCGGTCGCCTGCGGTAACGCGGTCAAAGATGCGCTGGCAGATCGCCTCCTGCTCCCGGATCTTTTCCGGCGCGATTTCTTTTCTTTCGTAAGGCATAGATACAGTCCCTTTTATCAGTTTGAGTATTCAAATGATTTTAACACAAAGGGTATGGAAGTTTCAATAAAAATCATTTATAATAACAGAATCTGCTGTGTCTCCCCTCGCACAGGGGATCCGACAAGGTAAGGTGATACTATGCCAGTCATTAACATACTCTCCCCCCATGTGGCGGATCTGATCGCCGCAGGCGAAGTAGTGGAGCGCCCGGCCTCTGTCATCAAGGAACTGATGGAGAACTCCTTTGACGCCGGGGCGAAGAACGTGACCGTGGAAATCCGCGGCGGCGGCGCGCCCTATATCCGCGTCACCGACGACGGCTGCGGCATGGCCCCGGAGGACGCGGGCGTGGCCTTCCTGCGCCACGCCACCTCCAAGCTGCATGACGAGCACGGGCTGGAGGCCATCGGCACCATGGGCTTTCGCGGCGAGGCGCTGGCCGCCATCTCCGCCGTGAGCCATATCGAGCTGCGCACCCGCCTCAAGGGCAGTGAGAGCGGTACACTGGTGACGCTCTCCGCCGGGGATATTCAGGACATGTCGCCCGTGGGCTGCCCGGAGGGCACCACCATGATCGTACGGGACCTGTTTTACAACACCCCCGCCCGTCTGAAGTTTTTAAAGTCCGACCGGGCAGAGGCCGGCGCCTGCGTGCAGGCGGCACTGCGCTGCGCCCTGGGCAGGCCCGAGATCTCCGTGCGGATGCTTCGCGACGGGAAGGAGGAATTCTTCTCCCCCGGCGACGGGCGGGAGGACTCCTGCGTCTACAGCCTGCTGGGCCGGGAGCTGGCCTCCTCCCTGCTGCGCTGCGTCAGCGAGGATGAGGGGCTCAAGGTCACGGGCTTCGTGTCCTCCCCCGCCGCGGGCCGCGGAAACCGCGCCGCCCAGTTCTTTTTCTGCAACGGACGGAGCATCCGCTCCCAGCTGCTGCAGGCGGCGGTGGAGCAGGCTTATAAAAACACGCTGCTGACAGGGCGCTTCCCTGCCTGCGTGCTGTATCTGGATTTAAGCTGCGCCAGCGTGGATGTGAACGTGCACCCGGCCAAGGTGGAGGTCAAGTTCAGCTACGAAAAAAAGGTCTTTGATCTGGTATATAACGCGGTCCGGCTCTCACTGGAGAATGAAAACCGCACGGCCGCGGTGGAGCTCTCCCCCTCCACCCGCAAGGCCGTGGAGCCGAAGGCGGATTTCTACCGCAGCATGAGTGCGGAGAGCTTCCGCAATAACGGCTACGCGGTGGAGAAAGGCCGCCCGGCTGCACCCGCTGTGCAGAGCGCCCCCGCGCCGGCCCCGCGGACGCAGACGGCGGGCGCGGAGGATCGGCGGCCCACGTTTTCCGCCGCCTTCGCCTCCCTGCACGCCTCCGCGCCGGCCGAGCAGACCCGTCTGGATCTGACGCCGCCCCAGCGCATCGAGAAATTCGACGAAAAAGTTCCGGTTTCGACGGATAAAGTCGAGGAGTCTGTGGGAAAACCTGTTCAAAATGTGGAAAAACCGGCTCTTCCCGCATATAAGATCCTGGGGGAGACCATGAAGACCTATATTCTGGTCGAAATGGGCGAGGAGCTGATGCTCATCGACAAGCACGCCGCCCACGAGCGTATGAATTTTGACAGGCTCCGCGCCATGGATCGGGAGATCATGTCCCAGAGTCTGCTGACCCCCGTGCCGCTGAAGCTCTCACCGGAGGATGGAGAGCTCCTGGAGCAGAGCGGCGAGCTGCTGGGTGAGCTCGGCTTTGAAATCGAGCCTTTCGGCGAGAACGCCTATGTGATCCGCGCCGTCCCGGCGGACATTCTCTCCGCCGACGCCCTTCCCGCCGTGGAGGAGATCCTGGAAAAGCTGCGCCGGGGCAAGGCCCCCGACCGGCAGAGCGCCAGGGACGAGATCCTGCACACCGTGGCCTGCAAGGCCGCCATCAAGGCCGGCTGGGACACGTCGGACGCCGAGCGGGAGCGCATCGTGCGCGAGGTGCTCTCCGGGCGCGTCAAGTACTGCCCCCACGGCCGCCCGGTCTCCGCGATTTTAACGCGGAAAGATCTGGACAAGATGTTCAAGCGGATCGTGTGACACGTTTATTCGTGCTCACAAACAGGGACCTGCGTGATGCGCCCCCCATTCTTTCTTTTCTTCTTGAGAAAAGAAAGAACGCGCCGCGCCCGGTGGAAGAAAGAAAAGAACGCTTCCAAGGACGCCGTGCCTTTTGCGCCACGCCGTTCGCGGAATGGCTTCGCTTCGCTCGCGCCGCTCTCTGGGGCGAGAACCCGGAGAGTCTGCATCCTGCCCGTTGAGGGCAGGATGGAGATCCCGCTATCGAAATACAAGACGGATTTGAAAGCCATGAAACCTGAAATCATCGTTGTCTGCGGGCCGACGGCCACGGGCAAGACCCGGCTGGGCATCGCGCTGGCGAAACAATTGAACGGCGAGATCGTCTCCGCCGACTCCATGCAGATCTACCGCCGCATGGACATCGGTACCGCCAAAGCCACGCCCGCGGAGCGCGCCGCCGTGCCCCATCATATGATCGACGTGGCAGAGCCCTCGGAGGACTACTCCGTCTCCCGCTACGTGCGCGAGGCGGGCGAAGTCTGCGACCGGCTGCTCCGGGAGGGGAAAACCCCCATTCTGGTCGGCGGGACCGGGCTTTATATCGATTCGCTGCTCTCCGGGCGCGATTTCGCCGCGCGGGACGCGGGCGACGAGGGCCTGCGCGCTGTGCTGAACGCCGAGTACGATGAGCGCGGCGGCGAAAAAATGCTGGAGACGCTGCGCGCCTTCGATCTGGAGCGGGCGGCAAAGCTCCACCCGGCGGACAGGCGCCGCATCGTACGCGCCATCGAGATCTATCGTCTCACCGGCAAGACCGTCACCGCCCACGACGAGGAGACCCGCTCCCGCCCGCCCCGCTACCGGGCCTTCACCGTTGCGCTGCGCTACCGGGACCGGGCAGAACTCTACGCGCGCATTGACGCCCGGGTGGACAGCATGATCGGCGAGGGCCTTTTTGCCGAGGTGCAGGGGCTCCTGGACGAGGGGCTGTCCGCCGAGTGCACGGCCATGCAGGCCATCGGCTACAAGGAGGCCGTGCTGGCCCTGCGGGGGGAGATCAGGGGCACAGATGCGGCAGAGCTGATCAAAATGAACAGCCGCCGCTACGCCAAGCGGCAGCTCACCTGGTTCGGGCGAAACGAAAGCGCCCACTGGATCTGCTGGGAGCATACGCCGGATTTCGACAAAGCGCTGAAAGAGATCCTGCAACAGCTTTCGACACAATAATGACCTTGCTCCGCGCTATCATGGTTGCACCGCCACAGGCGGAAACTATCAGATAGAAGGAGCATGCAAAGATGCAAAAACAAATCAATCTCCAGGACGCTTTTCTCAACCAGGCCCGGCGCGAACGGCTGAACGTCACCATGTTTCTGATGAACGGCTTTCAACTCCACGGCACTGTCAAGGGCTTTGACGGTTTCACCGTCGTACTGGATTCCGAGGGCAAGCAGCAGCTCATTTACAAGCACGCCATCTCCACCATCGTGCCGCCCCGGCCCCTGAGCCTTGAAACGGTCGATACATAAGGGCCGGGAGAGTCCTTTTCTGCTCGCTGTCGCGGCCCTGCTGTTTCTGGGCGCCTGCGGCTATCTGGGCGTTTTCCTCTTCGAGGGGCTCTCCGCCCTTACCGAGGCGCCCTCACCGCTCCCGCCGGAAGCGCCGACGGCGCTGCGGGGCGTGGCGCTGCGAAATGAGCGCGTCATAGACCCGGTCCCCGGGGCGGAGGACGGAAAGCGGCTTACGGGCCGCGGTATCTACTTCACCGACTGCGACGGCTATGAGACGCTCACGCCCGCGCTGCTGGATACGCTGACACCGGAGGATCTTACGGCGCTTCTCCGCGAGCCTCCCGGCGAGATCGGCCGGGCGCGGCTGGTGGAGGAGAACGCCTGGTATTACGCCGCCCTCCTCCCCTGCGGAGAGGCGCCGGCACCCGGGCCCTGCCGCCTGCGCTTTTCGGGTTTCGGGGAGAGCGTCCCCGCCCGGCTGACGGAAGTCCGGGAGGAAAAGAGCGGGACCCTGCTGCTCTTCCGCCTTCTGCAGGGCGGAGAATATCTGAACCTTCGCTTCACCGAAGCTGAAATAGAAAGAGGCTGAAATCATGAGCATTGCCGAAAACGTGGCGCATGTCCGCGAAGCCATGGCGCGCGCCGCCATTGCCGCCGGGCGTGAGCCCCAAGAGATCCTGCTGGCGGCAGCCACCAAGATGAACAACGCCGACCGTGTGCGTGAGGCCATCGCCGCCGGTGTGGACATCTGCGGCGAAAACCGGGTGCAGGAGATGCTGGAAAAGCAGGCGCAGGGCGCCTATGATGGCGCGCAGCTGCATTTCATCGGCCATCTGCAGAAAAACAAGGTCCGCCAGGTGGTGGGCCTCGCCGCCCTGATCCACGGCGTAGATAGTCTTGCCCTGCTGGAGGTCATCTCCCGCGAGGCACAGAAGCGCGGGATCGTACAGGACGTGCTGCTGGAGGTGAACATTGGCCGGGAGAGCTCCAAGTCCGGCTTTGCCCCGGAGGCGGTCGCCGATGCGCTGGCGGCGGCCTCCGCTCTGGAGGGGATTTTTGTGCGCGGGCTGATGGCAATTCCCCCCATCTGCTCCGCGCCCGCCGAAAATCGACCTTTTTTTCTCGCCATGCAGCAGCTTTTTGTTGACAATGGCAGAAAAAAATACGATAATGTATCTATGGATTTTTTGTCTATGGGCATGTCCGGCGATTTTACCGAGGCCATTGCCTGCGGGGCCAACCTGGTCCGCGTGGGCACGGCGATCTTCGGACCCCGCAATTACAATCCGTAATGAAGCATTTCCGGAGGCAATACCATGGGTTTCATGGATGAACTGCGTAAGCTCACCCAACCGTATGACGACGAGGATGATTTTTTCGAAGGCGCCGAGACCAATCTGAGGCCCCAGGCCCAGCCCAGCGCCGCGCAGATACAGTTTGAGAACGCTTTTGGCGAGGAGACCGGCGCAAAGCCCGAACCGGAGAGCGCCCCGAAGGAGGCTGCGCCCAAGCCGGCTTCCGCTCCGTCCGGCGGTCTGTTCGGCGGCTTCGGCTTCAAGAAGGGCGCCAAGGCCAAGCGGGAGCGCGTCGTCGAATTCGGCGGCAGCGAGCAGCAGGTGATTCTCTTCAACCCCAAGACCTTTGACGAAGCCGGGGAGCTGGTGAGCCACCTGAGCCAAGGCCGCTCCGTCGTGATGACGCTGGAGGGCGTCCCCACGGACAACGCTCGCCGCCTGCTGGACTTTCTGTCCGGCATCACCTTCGCGCTCAACGGGCGCATCACCCCCATTTCCGCAAAGACCTACTTCGTGACCCCGCAGAACGTGGACGTGCTGGGGTCCCAGGCTGAGCAGGCGGAGAGCGCCGGCCAGTACCTCTAATTTCGATACAGAGAAAACTTTGAAAGGTGGATATTGATATGATTACCGCTCAGGACATCCGCGAAAAAACTTTTGAGAAGTCCCGCCTCAGTGGCTACGATATGGCTTCTGTGGACGATTTTCTGGAGGATCTTGCCAATGAGATCACAGCCGCCCAGAAAGAGAACTCCGTCCTCAAGAGCAAGATGAAGGTCCTCGTCGACAAGATCGAGGAGTACCGCGCCGGCGAGGAGACCCTCTCCTCCGCCATTCTTTCCGCCCAGAAGCTGGCCGTGCAGATCGAGCAGGACGCCCGTAAGCGCAGTGAAGCCATGATCGCCGAGGCTGAGGCCAAGGTTGCGGCCCGCGTCGGCTCCATCGAGGAGGAGACCCGCATGTACGAGCGCCGCCTGGAGGAGGCCAAGCTCGCCACCGCCAAGTATTTTGAGGACGTTCGCGCCCTGTGCGAGGCGCAGATCGGCAAGCTGGATGAGATCAGCCAGGATTACATTCCCCAGCCGGAGGCTGACGAGGCCGCCGGCGAAGCGGACGTGGACGACGCCATACGCAGCATTGAAGATTCCGCTTCCAAGGTCCAGCCCGAGATGAACTTCTCCATTGATCTGGGCCCCGCCGAAGAGTCCGCGCCCGATTCCAGCCTTGAGAGCACTCAGCCCTTCACGGTCTGAGCCTCAGCAATCTGCATTATACGGGGCGGGCGCCGAAAGGCGCGCGCCCCGCTTTCCCTTCAATCGTAAAACATTTGCTGCGAAGGATATACGTGCGATCCCGCAGCCATCCCTCCCTTTTCGATTCTAACTACAGGAGATACGCTTATGTCTAAGGATTTCAACGCCACCCTGAACCTGCCGAAAACCGACTTTCCCATGCGCGCCGGCCTTCCCAAGCGGGAACCCGATATGCTCCGGCACTGGGAAGAGCTGGACATTTATAACGAGCATCTGAAAAAGAGCGAGGGGCTGCCCCTCTTCAACCTCCATGACGGCCCTCCCTTCTCCAACGGCGACATCCACATGGGTCACGCCCTCAACAAGTCCATCAAGGACTTCATCAACCGCAGCTACATGATGCGCGGCTACCACGTGCCCTACATTCCCGGCTGGGACAACCACGGCATGCCCATCGAGTCCGCCATCATCAAGGAGCAGAAGCTCAACCACAAGGCCATGAGCGTGGCGGATTTCCGCTCCGCCTGCGAGGCCTATGCCAACAAGTACATTGACCGGCAGCGCGAGGGCTTCAAGCGTCTGGGCGTCATCGGCGACTGGGAGCATCCCTACACCACGATGAACAAGGGCTTTGAATCCGACGAAGTGCGCATCTTCGGCAAGATGTATCAGAACGGGCACATCTACAAGGGCCTCAAGCCCGTCTACTGGTGCGCCCACGACGAGACCGCCCTGGCCGAGGCCGAGATCGAGTACCAGGACGACCCGGTCACCACGGTCTACGTCAAGTTCCCCATCCATGACGACAAGGGCAAGCTCGGGCATCTTGACAAGTCGAAGCTCTTCTTCCTGATCTGGACCACCACCATCTGGACCCTGCCCGGCAACCTGGGCATCACCCTCTCCCCGGGCGACAGCTACGCCATCGTCAGGGTCCCCAACGGCGAGATGTACGTCATCGCCGAGGCGCTGGTAGAGAAGGTCATGGCCGCGGGCGGCGTCAGCGAGTATGAGATCGTGGAGACCCACGAGGGCGCCTTCTTCGAGTACATGCTGGCAGACCACCCCTTCCTTCCCAAGACGAGTCTGCTGATGCTGGCCGACTACGTCACCATGGATTCCGGTACCGGCTGCGTGCACACCGCCCCCGGCTTCGGCGCCGACGACTATGTCACCTGCATGCGCTACGGCACCGACATGGTCGTCCCCGTGGACGATCAGGGCCGCCACACCGAGTACGCCGGCAAGTATGCCGGGCTCGGCACTGAGGAATCCAACCCCGTCATCCTCGCCGACATGAAGGAGAGCGGCGTCCTGTTCGCAAGCGAAAACATCATGCACAGCTACCCCCACTGCTGGCGCTGCAAGAAGCCCATCATCTTCCGCGCCACGCCCCAGTGGTTCTGCTCGGTCGACTCCTTCAAGG
>CAMKAP010000029.1 GCA_946410505.1 uncultured Clostridia bacterium | reverse complement strand
GACAACATGTTCGCCAAGATGTACGAGGATTGGGCTGCAAGTCGCATCACGGAAAACAACTTCAATATGCTCTCTCAGAGGTATCAGAAGGAGCAGGAAGAGCAGGAGCAGAAAATCCAGGACTGCAAGGCCAAACTGGCTGCAGGACAGCAGACAGTTGAGGACGCCCAAAAGTGGGTCGAGCTGATCAAGCAGATCGGCGTTCCCAAGGAGCTGACCGCAGAGCTTCTGAACACTCTGATCGAGAAGATCATCGTCCATGAAGCAGCGGAAGACGACTTCGGCTTCCGGCAGCAGGAAATCGAGATCATCTTCCGTTTTGTTGGCAAGATCGATTGAAATGTAAAAAAGTATCCTTAACTAAAGGAATGGAGGGGATGGGATTCCCCTCTTCACCTTCAATCATACCCGATTTTATTACCGATTCAAGGTTATAAAATCGGGGCTATACAGCTTGTCTGCAAGCTGTATAGCCCATGGCTCTGAGAGCCATGGGCTTTTTGTATGCTTTCCTCTTGTAAGTGCTCAGGAAACAAGGTATAATAATTTCATTATGGACTTCTAACCCGAACTATTTTTCACTCAGGAGGTGTCCCGCGGATGAAAAAAGTGTTTTTGGTGATCCTGGCTGTCCCGCTTCTGATCCTGGCCTGGTATTCTCTTTCCATCCATCCCGGCACGGCCCAGGTGCCTACAGAGGTCGTGACGGCAGAGCCCGTTCCCGAGATCACGCCGGAACCGACCCCGGAACCGACGCCCGAGCCCACGCCCTGGCTTTTGAGTGCGGCGGAGCTTTGCGACGATACGCTGGACGCCTCGCTCTTTACTCCCTGTGAGCAGCAGGGCACCATCGTTACACTCTCCTATGAGACGAAGGACTATCACTATGGGCAGGAGGGGAGCTATCCCAAGAACCTCACGGTCTATCTGCCCTTTGAGTATTCAGAGAACAGAGCGTTTAACGTCCTCTTTCTGCTGCATATCTCCGGTGCGAATGAAAATTTCTGGCTGCCAGGCAATATGAGCTATGAGGATCAGGACATTGCGGTGGTCAATTTGCTGGACAACATGATCGCACGCGGGCTGTGTGAACCGATGATCGTGGTTGCGCCCTCCGGCTATATCACGCCCGACGCCTGGGAAGTCCACGACTCCGTGCGTGACTATGACCAGTTCGGCTATGAGTTTGCAAACGAGATTCTCCCGCTGGTGGTGGAGACGTATTCTACCTACGCCGAGGGCCCTGCCCGAGAGCAGATCGCCGCGGCCCGGGAGCACTTCGGCGTCGCCGGCGCCAGCTTCGGCTCTTACATGACGCGCAACAGTGTCCTGGCCCCCAACCTGGACCTCTGCGCCAACTTCGCCATGATCGGCGGCGGCTCCCTGCGGCAGGATGCGCTGCGCGGTGAGTGGTCGGCTGCCGGCCTGAATCCGGCGGACTGGCCGATTCATCGGCTGTACATTGTCGAGGGTGAGCGTGATGACCGCGCTGAGCCGGAGCGTTCCTACAACGCCCTGCGGCAGTGGACCGAGATCTTCAATGCCGACAATCTCCGTTATGAGCTTATCAAGACTGCGCCCCACGATGTGCGCGAATGGGTCAACGGCGTCTACAACAGCGCTCAGCTCTTCTTCCGGGACGACATTGCCGCGGAGGATGCAGCATGAAAGCGCTGCGTGCGGCCCTCTGCCTGCTGCTGGCAGCGGCCCTGCTGACGGCGCTGCCGGCGGCAGCTTCGGCGGAGGAGGGGGCACCCTTTGCGATGACCGTGAGCGTGGGGGAAAACCAGATGCCGGTCCGCGCTCTGCAGGATGCCTACGCGGGCAACATCTATCTCTCCCTGCGGGATCTCTCTGCGGCGCTCAGCGGCAGCGAGGAGCAGTTTCACTATGCCTATTCCTATTCCAATGAGGACGGCTACAGTTTCCATATCACCACCGGTCGGGAGGCTGACAACAATTCCGGCGGCTCCGGCTATGAGCCCAAGAGCAGTGTCACCTATCTGGCGCTGCGCCGAAACAAGCTCTACGTGGATGGCTATGAGCGCAAGTACTACAGCTATCGGGACGGGAGCAACCTGTATCTTGGCCTGACCGATATTGAGCTGATGCTGGATACGACCGTTCGCCCTGTTTCGGATACGCGGCTGGAGGTGCTCGCGGGCCAGCCCTTCCGGCCCAATCCCCAGGGACTGCGGGAGGATGGCTATTTTGAAGCCTTCAACGCCATCGTGCTGGGCGATGTGACAAACGGCAAGCTTCTCTTCACCAGCCAGGCAAGCCGCAGCTTTCCCATCGCGAGCCTCACGAAGCTCATGACCTATCTCATCCTTATGGAGGCCGTGGAGGCTGGGGAACTGCACCTGAGCGACTATGTGCCCATTTCCGCGGCGGCTGAGACGCTTTCCAAATCCGCTGACGGCATGATCAAGATGCAGGCCGGGATGACGGTACCCATGGAGGAACTGATCACCGCCATGCTGCTGGCCTCCAGCAATGAGTCCGCGCTGGCACTGGCGGAGTATGCCGCGGGATCGGAGCCTGCTTTTGTGGAGCGGATGAACCGCCGGGCCGCCGAGCTGGGTCTAAAGTCCGCGGAGTTCTACACAGCCCACGGGCTGCCCGTGTATGTGGGGGAGAGCGTCCCGGTCAAGCGGCAGAACCTGATGAGCGCAAACGATCTCTTCGCGCTCTGCGGCTATCTGCTGGAGCATTTTCCGGCAGTGACGCAGATCACCGCGAGGCAGTACGCCGAGCTGCCGACCCTGGACTACACCACCGCCAACTCCAACCCCATGGTCTTCAACCTGGACGGAATCGACGGTCTCAAAACCGGCAACACCAACCGGGCGGGTTTCTGCCTCGCGGCGTCGATGCCCCAAAGCATTGCGGGCGAGAGCCATCATGTGGTGCTGATCCTGCTGGGCGCCGAGAGCGTGGATCTGCGCGGTCAGGCCGCCGAGATCCTGCTGCGCTGGGCGCGGGAAAACTATACGGATTGAGGCGGCGGCAATGGAAATGAACTACTGTATGCACTGCGGCACCCGCCTGGTACTGCGGGAGCATGAGCACGAAGGGCTAACGCCCTGGTGCGGGACCTGCGGGGAATACCGCTACCCGGTGTTCAACACCGCTGTCAGCATGATCGTCATGAACGAGCAGCAGGACAAGGTGCTGCTGATCCGGCAGTACGGCCGTCCATTCTATGTATTGGTTGCTGGTTATGTTAACCGTGGTGAGGACGCCGAGGCGGCCGCTGCCCGGGAGGTACGGGAGGAAGTGGGCTTGGAGGTGCTCTCCGCCCGCTTCAATCACAGCCACTATTTTGCTCCCACCAACACCCTGATGCTGAACTTTACCGTCACCGTTGCCGCCCCGGAGGTGCACGCCAATTTCGAGGTGGACGACTGGCGCTGGTTCGATGTGGAGGAGGCCCGGCGCAGCATCAAGCCCAACAGCCTGGCCCAGGCTTTTCTCAACGGTTATTTCACCGGCGAATACCCATTTTAATACTCTGTTTCCTCTTCCCTTGCTTTCTCGGCAAAGTCCGTTCTATGGGACAGCTCATGGTCTATACTGAGACCATGAAAAGCAAAAGGAGGGGACTGCGATGCGCGGTTATTTCACGGCAAGCGGATATTACGGACTGATGAACGGAAGGTATGTGCTCTTCGCCTCCGAATCGGAGTACTTTGAGACGGCGGGAGAAGGAGAAGAATGATCTGTCAGACTTGCCTCGGAAAAGCGCAGAAATTATGTAAACTATTTTTTCGGAGGCAAGCATGAAACGAATCGACCTGCATGTCCACACTACCTGCTCTGACGGCACCTGTACCCCGACGGAGGTGGTGCGGCTTGCCAGGGAAAAGGGTCTTGCGGCTATCGCCGTGACGGACCACGATACCGTAACCGGCTGCGAGGAGGCAATGCGTGTCGGCGAGGAGTTGGGGGTCGAGGTGATCCCCGGCATTGAGATCAGCACGCGTTATCTGGGCCCGGTGCATATACTCGGCTATTATCTCGACATCCATTCTCCGGTACTGAACGAGGTCAGCGACTGGCTGGTGAAGGACCGGGACCGCCGCAACCGGAAGATCGCGGCGCTGATGCGGGCCGACGGGTTGAAGGTGGATTACGAGGAGATGCGCGAGCGCTTCGGCCCTGTGATCGGCCGGCCGCACTTTGCGAAGCTCCTGATGGAAATGGGCCTGGCCGAGAGCATCAACGACGCTTTCGCACGCTTTGTGGAGCGCGGGCAGAAATACTACGCGGCGCGAAACTTCCTGCCCATCGAGCGCTCTATCCGTCTGATCCGGGAGGCCGGCGGTGTGCCGGTGCTGGCCCATCCCTTCCAGTACAAGCTGGACGACGCCTCGCTGCGGGACCTGCTCGGTCTGTGCATCAAGAACGGCCTCATGGGCATGGAGTGCCGCTACTCGGGATATGATGAGGAGAAAGTGCAGTACCTGCTGGGCCTGGCCCGGGAGTTTGCACTGATCCCCACCGGCGGGAGCGACTTTCATGGTTCGGTCAAACCCCATATCGCACTGGGCGACGGCATGGGCAATCTCAGCGTGCCCTACCGTTTCCTGATCGGCCTGAAGGCTATGGCGGGGATCGAGCCGGAGCTCGAAGAGGAAGAAGAACCGGAACAGGCGTGACATTTCCCCGCATGTCCCCGCAGGGTCTGACAAAATCTGCACCCCTTTGCGTCTACAATGGACGCAAAGGGGTGATTATTCATGAAGAAAGTATGGATCGCACTGCTGATGCTGCCGGTGCTTCTGGGGCTGAGCACCTGCACCCGGATGGAGACCATCCCAGACTATCACGCGCTTCTGGTTCAGGCGGCTGCAAAGGGGGACGCGGAGAGCGGCCGCGCACTTGCTGCCGAGCGAAACGCCCTTATCCACAGAAAACGGCTGGGGGAGATGGAGCTGGACTTTGATGAGCTGCTGCTCCTGTCCCGCCTGATATACGCCCAGGCGGGGGAGCGGAAGTACAGCGAGGATTATCGCTTCTGCGTAGGCGAGGTGGCCCTCAACCGCGTCGCCTCGCCGGAGTTTCCCGATACGCTGGAGGAAGTGGCCTATCAGCGCGGGCAGTACCTGTGCACCCGGGAACCGGAGTTTGCCGTGCTGCGGCCGTCGGAGAACTGCGCGCGCATAGCGCTGCGGCTCCTCCTGGGTGAGCGGCATATGGCGCCCCAGGTGCTCTATCAGTCCCAATGGCAGATCGGCCCTGCCTATGTGCGCTTCTATGACCGGATTCTGGGCTATACATATTTCTGTGAGAGTGTGTATTCCCAGCTCTATGAGGACACGGACGCAGCGGAGCATCGCAAAATCACGGCATAATACTGTCAAGGCAGGGGCGAGGCCCCTGCCTTGTATTTGACTGAAACCATTCATTACGTCTCCTGCATATCGTTCAGCAGCGCTTCGGCCAGGCCGCCGGGGCGGAGATGGCGTCGGACGTCGTCCGCCGGCGTCCAGAACCAGCTGTCCACTTCCCGGTTGGGCCGGGCCTCTGCCTCGCTGACCGTGCAGGAGTAGTGAAGCATCAGCGTCTCCGAGGGCGCGTACCAGCGGCTGCGGTGAAAGCGCAGATCCTCCGCCCTCATGTCCAACTCTTCCCGGACTTCGCGCCGGACGGCGTCTTCCGCCGTCTCGCCCTTGTCCACATAGCCCGCGACAAACACCGCGTCCGGCTCTCCATACTGCCGGATCAGCAGCATCCGGCTCCGCTCCCGGTCCAGAATGGCCACACTCACGGCAGTGGAATAAAGGGGAAAGCGCCAGTCGCCGCAGCCCTCGCACCAGGCGACGCTGCCGCCGTCCGGGTGGGAGCGAAGGTGCAGCTTCTCCCCGCAGACGGGGCAGTAATGCAGCTTCACAGGAGCTTTCCCTCCTTTTTCAGAAAACGGACCAGAATCTCCAGCGCTTCGGAAGGCACGCAGAACTTGTCCCGCCGTGCAGGCAGCGCCGCGCGGACCTCCCGCAGATCGAACCAGCGCAGCTCTTCGATTTCGCTCTCCTGCGGACGCAGCGCGCTCTCATCCAACGGCTCCCGATAGACGTATACACGTGCAAACTCGTTGTCCCGGAAGAGTCGGCCGTGAAACTCCTTCTCATATCGGATGCGAAAGGAGCCTGCGCAGCTGAGCTGAGACGCCTCGGCCCGAAGGCCCAGCTCCTCCTCCAGCTCCCGCAGGGCGGAGGGGACGAAATCCACGCCCGCCGGGATATGCCCGGCGGAGGAAGTGTCATAGAGGCCGGGGAAGGAGTCCTTGTTCCGGCTGCGCTTCTGCAGCAGAATCTCCGTTTTCCCGTCCCGCTCCCGCAGAACCCATACGTGGGCGGTGCGGTGCAGAATGCCTTCCCGGTGGGCTCTTTCCCGTTCCACGGTTTCGCCTGTAGGACGGCCCTCTTCGTCGACAATGTCCAGAATTTCCATGAAGCCGGCCTCCTCTCGCCTTCAATTGTAGCAGAAGGGATTTGCATATGCAAGGGCGGAGGGACAACGAGGGCAGGGAGAACACCGAAAAGACTTGGCCGGCGTCGCCTTTTCTGCTATAATAAACAAACAATTCTTTAGCATACGATCAGGAGACAGAACATGGCTTGGTATGATGAAGCGGTTTTTTATCACATTTACCCCCTGGGGCTGACCGGCGCTCCCGCGCAGAACGGCTACGGCGAGCCGGTGCACCGGCTGAAGAGTCTCGAACCCTGGATCGAACATATCCGCGGCCTCGGCTGCACCGGACTCTACATCGGCCCGCTGTTTGAATCTGTGGGCCACGGCTACGAGACCACCGATTACCGCAAGCTGGATTCCCGCCTGGGCGATAACGGAGATCTGAGGGCTTTTGTCGCACTCTGCCACGAAAACGGCATCCGGGTCATCCTGGACGGGGTCTTCAACCACACCGGGCGGGATTTCTTTGCGTTCCGCGACCTGAAGGAGCGGCGGGAACAGAGTCCTTACCGGGACTGGTACTGCAACGTAAACTTCTGGGGCAACAACGAGTATAACGACGGCTTTTCCTACGAAAACTGGGGCGGCTACAACCTGCTGGTGAAGCTCAACCTGCGAAACCCCGCCGTGCGGGATTACCTGCTGGACACGGTGCGCTTCTGGGTGTCGGAGTTCGATATCGACGGGCTGCGCCTGGATGCGGCGGATGTGCTGGATTTCGACTTCATGCGTGCCCTGCGCCGCTGCACCGATACCCTCAAGCCGGAGTTTTGGCTCATGGGCGAAGTGATCCACGGCGATTATGCCCGCTGGTGTAACGGCGAGACGCTCCATTCCGTAACCAATTACCACCTTCACAAGGCCCTTTTCAGCGGTCACAACGACCACAACTATTTTGAGATCGCCCACACGATCCGCCGACAGGCGGAACTGCGGGACCGGGGGATTGGCCTCTACTCCTTCGTGGATAACCATGATGTGGAGCGGATCTACACCAAGCTCCGAAACAAGGCGCACTATCTGCCGGTCCACGTGCTGCTCTATACGCTGCCCGGGATCCCGTCCGTCTATTATGGCTCGGAGTTTGCCGTGGAGGGGCGGAAGGAGCGCGGCTCCGACGCCTCTCTGCGCCCCTGCCTGGATCTGGAGGCACTGCAGAAGCGGGATGATCCCCACTGCGCCCTGATCGCCGCCCTGGGAAAGATTCACCGGGACGAAAAGGCGCTCAGCTATGGGGACTACCGGGAGCTGCAGCTGACGACCACGCAGTATGCGTTCGCCCGGGGCGATCTGATCGTCACGGTCAACAACAGTGACGGCCCCGCATGCTTTGACCTCCCCGGCGACGGCACTTTCTGCGGCGCTCTCAGCGGGCGGGAGATCGCGGCGGAGGGCGGGCATTTTCGCCCGGAACTTCCCGCCAACGGCGCTGAGATCTGGATCCCGCAGAGCGGCGGGCGGCAGCAGTATGAGCCGCTGAAGCAGAGCTTTACGGCGGCGCCGCAGCCGGAAGCGGCTCCGGCGGCCGAGCCCAATCGCGCCCCGGCCGGAAAGCCCTATGAGCAGATGAGCGTGGAGGAGCTGCAGGCGGAGATCCTGGCGAAAATGGCACGAAACGGCCCGGTCACCGACCGGATGCGCCGGGATGTACTGGAAAATGTATACCCGAATTCCCTGCTCAACTGGGTAAAAAGCTTCCGCTGAGACTGTCAAAATCCACAAAAATTGCACGAAAAACGCCCATTTTTGTGGAAGATGTTGACTTTCCCGGCGCGAGAGATATAATAAGGCAGGATAGCGGAGAAAGAATCCCGCTGTCCCAATTTACAGACAATCTTATGGATCGTTCCATTGTAAGGAGAATACTATGCCCAGAAAGAAAGTGACGGCGGAAGAGCCCGCCGTGAAGGAAGAAAAGACCGTCGCCGTCGAGGAGACGGTGAAGACGGAGAGCGCGGAAAAGCCCGCGGCCAGGAAGACTGCGGCGAAGAAGCCCGCCGTCAAGAAAGCCGCCCCCGCTGCCAAAGCTGCGGAGAAGCCGGCAGACGAGAGCGCGGAAAAGCCCGCGGCCAGGAAGACTGCGGCGAAGAAGCCCGCTGCCAAGAAGCCCGCGGCCAAGAAGGCAGCTTCCTCTGAAGAGCCTGCCGAAAAGCCCGTGAAGAAGACCGCTTCCCGCAAAAAGACTGTGAAGGCCGCCCCTGTGGTGGAGACTCCCGTTGCGGAGACCGCTCCCGTTGCGGAGGCCGCTCCCGTTGCGGAGGCCGCTCCCGTTGCGGAGGCCGCTCCCGTTGCGGAGACCGCTCCTGTTGCGGAGACCGCTCCCGTTGTGGAGGCTGCTCCTGCCGCGGAGAGCGTGGAAGACATCACCGTGGAGATCTATGAGGAGCCTGCGGAAGAGACCGCCCCTGTCGCCGCGGAGGAGCCTGTCTCTGAGGAGAGCAATCTGCCTCAGCCCAGAAGAAGCGTCGCCTTCATCGGTTCCGAGTGCTATCCCTTTGTCAAGACCGGTGGCCTGGGCGATGTGATGTACGCCCTGCCCAAGGCCCTCGTGACCCAGAACTGCGATGTGAAGGTCATTCTGCCCCGCTATAAGTGCATTCCCCAGAAGTGGCAGGACAAGATGATCTACCGCGGCGAATTCATGATGGATCTGTTTGCCGACGGCCGCAGCTTCTATGTGGGTATTATGGAGTATGTCTGGGACGGCGTGGTCTATGATTTCATCGACAACGAGGAGTTCTTCTCCGCCGGCAACCCCTACATCAATCTGATCGACGATATTCCCCGCTACTGCTTCTTCTCCAAGGCCGCTCTCGCTGCCCTGAACTATATGAACTGGGTGCCCGACATCATCCACTGCCACGACTGGCAGGCGGCGCTGGTGCCTGTGTATCTGCGCACCCTCTTCGCCAATACCCCCGTGGCCAGTGCCAAGACCATGCTGACCATCCACAATCTGCGCTTCCAGGGCCTGTACAGCCTGCCCGCCGTCAAGTACTGGTCCGGCCTGCCCGACCATGTGTTCAACATCGACGCGCTCAAGCAGGGCTATAACGACGCCAACATGCTCAAGGGCGGCCTGGCCTACGCCGATATGATCACCACCGTGTCCAACACCTACGCCGGTGAGACCCAGACACCCTTCTACGGGGAGAATCTGGACGCCCATATGCGCCACCACTCCCACAAGCTGCGCGGCATCGTCAACGGCATCGACGTGGAGCAGTGGGACGCGGCTGCCGATCCGAAGCTCGCCGCCAATTACGACGAGAGCAGCGTGATCGCGCAGAAGAAGCTGAACAAGAAGGCGCTGCAGGAGGCCCTTGGCCTTGAGATAGACGAGAACAAGTTCGTCATCGGCCTCATTTCCCGCCTGACCGACCAGAAGGGTCTGGACCTGGTCAATGCCATCCTGCCCCAGCTCATCGACGGCAACACCCAGGTGGTCGTCCTCGGCACCGGCGACAAGTGCTATGAGGACTCCTTCCGTTACTTCGAGCAGGCCTACAAGGGCAGCGTCTGCTCCTATATCGCCTATGACGAGGGCCTGGCCCACCAGATCTACGCCGCCTCCGACGCGCTGCTGGTCCCCTCCCTCTTCGAGCCCTGCGGCCTGACCCAGCTGATCGCCATGCGCTACGGCACCGTGCCCATCGTGCGCGAGACCGGCGGCCTGAAGGACACCGTGGCTCCCTACAACCAGTTCGACAACAGCGGCAACGGCTTTACCTTTGACCGCTACGAGTCCGGCCTGCTGCTGGACGCCATCAACCGCGCCAAGACGCTCTACTTTACCGAGCGCGAGCGCTGGGACGAGATGGTGCAGCGCGACATGGCGAAGGACGTCTCTTGGGGCGTCTCCGCCGAGCAGTACCGCGCTCTGTATCTGGAACTCAAGCCCTGAGTTCGGCCTCAGAACAAAAAGGACAGACTTCGGTCTGTCCTTTTTTGCATGGATTGTAAAGCGTGCGAAAATATGCTACAATGCTGCGAAGAAAGATACAGCAGGGGAGTGAAAGCAATGATCCGTGTCGCCATCGTGGAGGATGACAGAGCCGAGCGGGAACGCCTGCGCGCCTGCCTCACCGCGCTGGAAGAGAGCGAGGGACTACGTTTTCAGATTTCCGAATTTCCAAACGGCACTGCCTTCATCGGCGGCTACGCCTCCGACTGCGACATTGTGTTCATGGACATTGAGATGCCCGGCATGAACGGCATGGAGACGGCGCGGCAGCTTCGAAAAGTGGACGCCTCCGTGCTGCTGATCTTCGTCACCAACATGGCCCAGTATGCCATCGCGGGTTATGAGGTGGACGCGCTGGATTTCATTCTCAAGCCGATCAATCCCTATTCCTTTGCCATCAAAATGAAGCGGGCCGTGGCCCGCGTTCCCAGGCGGACGGAGGAATTTGTTGCCGTCAAATGTGACGGCGAGCTGCGGCAGGTGGCGATCTCCAGCATCCGCTACCTTGACATTGACGGGCATTACGTGGTCTATCACACCACGGAAGGTGATCTGGAGGAATACGGCACGCTCAAAGAGGCCTATGGAAAAATCAACCGCCGGAGCTTTGTGTTTGTCAACCGCAGCTGTCTGGTGAACCTCTATCATGTGAGCGCGGTGAGCAAAAACAGCGTGACGGTGGGGGAGAGCGTGCTGGACATTTCCCGCCCGCAGAAAAAGAGCTTTCTCGCCGCCATGTCGGACTATATGGGGGGAAGACGATGAAATTTCTTCTGGAACTGATTCTGGCGGAGCTGATCTTCCTCTATCCCGCCGACAAGCGCAGCCGCTTTCCTTTGCGGATGGGGCTTGTGCTGCTGGGCGTCTGTGCGGGGCAGCTGCTGCTTCCGGCCGGCGCGCCCCATACGCAGACGCTGACGTCTCAGATCGGCATCTTCGCGGGCCTCTTTTTCCTCACGGTGGCGGCCATGGGCTTCTGCTTCCGGCTGCCCTTCCCCTCGCTCTTTTCCCTCTGTGTGGCAGGCTATGCGGTGGAGCATATCGCATATCACGTTGCCAAGATCGTGCAGAACAGCACGGGGCTTCTTGCCGGTGCGTCTCTCGGTGTTCTGCAGGACTGGGAGCTGATGGAACTGGTGGTGTTTCCGCTGGTCTATCTGATCGCGCTGGGGACGATCGGCTGGTTTGCCGCGAAGAACGAGTGCTGGAAAAAGTCCGACATGCGCTTTAACGCTCTGTCCATCGCTGTCGTGTTCATCTGTGTGGGGCTGACCCGCCTGGTCAACCGTTACGGTGAGGTCAATTCCGTCCCTGTGAGCATTTATGCGATCACCTGCTGCGCGATGGCGCTGGTGGTGCAGTTTGTGCTGTATCACGCAGTGGATCTGCGCACGGAGAATACGGCGCTGAACCTGATGTGGCAGGAGGAGCGCAAGCAGTACGAGCTCTCCAAAAAGACCATCGACACCATCAACATCAAATACCACGATCTCAAGCACAAGCTGCGGGATATGCGCCTGCCGGCGGACGAGGTGGAGAGCATCAAAGACGCCGTGCGCATCTACGGCAGCCGCATCCGCACCGGCAATGAGGCGCTGGACGTGCTTTTGACGGAAAACAGCCTGCGCTGCTCCGAAGAAGGGATCAGTCTCACCTATATGGGAAACGGCGCCGATCTGGGCTTTATGCAGACCATGGACGTCTATTCCCTCTTCGGAAACGCGATCTCCAACGCGGTGGAGGCTGTGGAGAAGCTGGAGAACCCGGAGAAGAAAATCATCGACATCGTCTCCGAGCGGAAAGGCGATCTCATCAGCATCCACATCCGCAATTATTTTACCGGTTCGCTTCGCTTTGAGGATGGCCTGCCCCAGACCGGCAAGACCGAAGAGGAGGGCTTTCACGGCTATGGCATGAAGAGCATGAAGCTGATCGCCGAAAAATACGGCGGCAGCCTCTCCGTCTCTTCGGAGGGCGACCTTTTCATGCTGGACGTGTTCCTGATGAAGAGCTGATCAGGAAAACCGAAGAGATAACAGAATATGCAATTCGCTCTGAAAAAACGGCAGTTCGCTCTTGAAACTGCCGTTTCCGTTTCTCCTGTGTTATAACATTAACAGCAATAGGGGCATTCTGCCTCATCCCCAAGGCGTACCAAATTTATAGGAGGAATGAAAGTGAAAAGAACCGGTCTCTGGCGAGGACTGACAAGCCTGATGTGCTTCTTCCTCGCCCTCTCGATCATCGCGGGCAATGTCCTGGAAGCGAACGCCCAGACGATCGACACCTACATGGGCACCCAGTCGGAGCGCATCGAGTCCGACGGCGCGCTCTATGACAAGTTTGTCCCCTCTGACGAGGTCCTGAACGAGGACGGCACGGGCAATTCCCACGCGCTGATCCAGAAAGCCATCGACCTCAACCGCCGCCAGGCCTTCGAGGGCAGTGTTCTGCTGAAGAACGAGAACAACGTCCTGCCCCTGGCCTCCGGCGCGAACGTCACCCTGCTGGGCATCCGCAGCCACCGGCCCATCCTGGGCAGCGCCTTCGGCGTGAAGGTCTGGGGCCCTGTCATCAACCTGGAGCAGGCCCTGCGCGACAGCCGCACCGATTTTGCCCACACCATTGCAGACGCAGCCTCCACCAACTGGGCCACAGGCGAAGTCACCATTGGACCGACCATGGACGGCTGGACCGGCGATGAGTTCGATTATGAAGGCGCCGGCTACGGGGTCAACCCCACCATGATCGACGTCTACGACAAGCTCCTTGCCAGCTATCACCATGAGTACAACGAAGGCGCCGAGGAAGTTTTTGATCCCCGCGAGCCCTCCCTCGCCGATCTGAGTGCAACCAACGAGAACTACAAGGACAGCTTTGCCCAGTACGGTGACGCCGCCATCGTTGTGATCTCCCGCGCCTCCGGCGAGAGCCACGACTACCTGCCCGGCGGCGTGGTCCCCGGCCTCGGCTTTGACGAACCTCTGGCCCTGTCCCAGAATGAGCGCGACGCCATTGAGCTTGCCAAGGAGTGCTCCGACAAGGTCATCGTCCTCATTAACAGCTCCTCCTCCGTCGAGATCGCCGACCTGAAGAACGACCCCGAGGTCGACGCCATCCTGTGGATCGGCGCTCCCGGCGCCTACGGTATGCTGGGCGTGGCCGACATCCTCTGCGGCAGAGTCAGCCCCTCCGGCGGCCTGTTCGACATCTTCGCTGCCCGCAACATGTCCGCGCCCGCCATGCAGAACATGGGCAACTTCCGCTATGCCAATGCTGACGGCATCGTCACCCGCGGCGGCGGCATGTTCGGCGGCAACACCGGCATGTACATCATGGAGGCCGAGAACATCTATGTCGGCTACCGCTACTACGAGACCCGCTACTATGACTGCGTCGCCGGTCAGGGCAACGCCGC
>CAMKAP010000028.1 GCA_946410505.1 uncultured Clostridia bacterium | reverse complement strand
AAATCGCGGCAAAACGGGGCAGAAACCGGCTTTTCAGGAGGCTGATCGCATTTGACAAAGATACTTTTTGTCTGCCACGGCAGGGCACAAACCAGCCCCGTTTTGCGCCGTTTCACCACGAAAAGCCACGGTACGATCTGATTTTTACTACCGATTTACTACTGAATACAGAGCCGCAGTATGACAAACCCCCCTGCAGGAGGAACGCAAAAGTGCTCCTCACGCAGGGGGTTTTTTGTTTTCTCAGGCAAATCAGGCAAAGGTGATGCGCAGCTCATGCTGCAGGGTCTCCCGGGAGCTGCCGCCCACGAAGATGCGGAAGAGGCCGTCCTCCAAGCGGTATTTTCCCTCGTTGTCATAAAAGCCGAGGCTCGCCTTCGGGAGGGTAAAGTGCACTTCCCGCTCCTCGCCAGGCTGAAGCTCCAGACGGCAGTAGTCCTTCAGTTCCTTCACCGGACGCACGAGGCTCGCCGCCACATCCTGGATATAGAGCTGAACAACCTCTGTGCCGGGTCTCTCGCCGATGTTTTTCAGCGATACGGCAATTTCCAAAGCATCGTCTGTTTCGGAAACGCGCAGGTCGTCATAGGCAAAGCTTGTATAGCTCAGGCCGTAGCCGAAGGGATAGAGGGCGTCCCAGGGAGCGTCCAGATAGCGGGAGGTGAACTTGCTCTTGCTGCCCGGGCGGCCTGTGCTGGGATGGTTGTAGTAGACAGGGCACTGGCCCGTCACCGCGGGGAAGGAGGAAGAGAGCTTGCCGGAGGGATTCACGTCCCCCAGCAGGGCAGCCGCCACCGCATCGCCCATGCGGATGCCCAGATGCCAGGCCTCCAGGATCACAGGCAGGTGCTCGGCCTCCCATTGCAGGGCCAGAGGACGACCGTTCATCAGCACGGTGATGACAGGCTTGCCGGAGGCCAGCAGCCGCATTAAAAGCTCCCGCTGCCCGCCCGGCAGGGAGATGTCGGCCCTGGAGCTGGCCTCGCCGGACATAGCGTCCGTCTCGCCCACCACGGCCACGATCACGTCGCCCTCCCTGCATGCCCGGGCGATCTCCTCCTCATTGAGCTCTCCCTCCGGGCCGCCGCAGGGGTAATACTTCACGTCGGCTCCGGCACTTTCCAGCCCGGCGCGGATGGACACGCAGTCCTCCTTCTTCCAGGCCATGGCCCAGGCGCCGCAGACCTCGTCGGCAGCGTCCGCCAGCTTGCCCACCAGGCTGATTTTCTGCTTCCTGCCGAGGGGCAGCAGACCGCCCTCGTTCTTCAGCAGCACCATGGATTCCTCGGCGGCCTTGCGGCAGAGCGCGATATGCTCCGCCGGGAGGCCCTTTTCGTAGGCCTCAATGTCCGCTTCCGGCACATAGGGGTTCTCAAAGAGGCCCAGCCAGACCTTCACGGAGAGGATTCGGCGCACGGCCTCGTCAATGACCTCCATGGGGACCATGCCCTTCTTGACCGCATCGGGAAGATATTCCTTGTAGATATGCGTGCCCATGTCCATGTCCATGCCGGCGATGGCCGCCTGCACGCCTGCCTCGCGCTCGTCTGCGGCGATGCCGTGGGCCACACACTCGCGGATGGCATTGGCGTCGCTGACCACGAAGCCCTGCAAACCGAATTCACCCTTCAGCACATCCCGCAGGAGCCACTTGTTGACCGTGCAGGGAATGCCATTTAAGTCGTTGAAGGCGGCCATGACCGTGGCGGCGCCCTCGTCCATCGCCGCGCGGAAGGCGGGCAGGTAGACATTATAGAGGTTTGAGACGGACATGGAGGTGGTGTTGTAATCCCGCCCGGATTCGCAGGCGCCGTAGGCCACATAGTGCTTGGTGCAGGCGGCCACATAGTTTTTCACGCTGCTCCGGTCGTTCTGCAGGCCGCGGATCTTGGCCCGGGCAAAGCGGCTGCCGAGGCAGGGGTCCTCGCCCGGTCCCTCGGAGACCCGGCCCCAGCGGGAATCCCGGGCCGCATCAATCATCGGCGCGAAGTTCCAGTTGATGCCGTGGGCACGGCTCTCCTTTGCCGCCATACGGGCAGTCTCTTCAAACAGCGCGTCGTCAAAGCTGCAGGCCTCGGCAATGGCGATGGGGAACACGGAGCGCAGACCGTGGATCACGTCAAAGCCGATGATGAGCGGGATGCCCAGACGGCTCTCCTCTACGGCGATCTTCTGCAGACGGTTGTTCTCGCGGGGATCCTTGACCATCATGGAGCCCACGCGCCCGGCGCGGATGTCCTCCTCGTGGAAGTCCTGCCTGGCGGTGGACATGATCTTCTCAAACTCTTCCTGGGGAAGCCGTCCGTCAGTGAGCATCTCGATCAGCTCCTCAAAGGGCACATCGAAGCCGCCCACGATGGAGGGGGATTCCTGGTTCATCTGGCCGATCTTTTCCTCCAGCGTCATGCGCGAGAGCAGATTCTCCACAAAGGCTTTCTGTTCCTGTGTCAGTTTCATGGTTTCCCTCCTGTTTTACCGGTATCGCAGCGCGACGCTTCCGAACATGCCCGTGGGCTCGAGAGCCGCATGGCTGAAATCGAAGGGCGGCTGCGGAATGTTGAGCTGGTCCCGGGCCGGGGTCGATGCGACCTCGACCGTGATCGTATTCTCCCCGGGGCGCAGATGCTCTGCGATCTCCAGTGCCCAGGGCGGCGTCAGGCAGATTCCCGCGTCCTCGCCGTTGACCCGGATCCGCAGCACGTCAAAGACCTGCTCTGCGATAAACCAGGCCTCCTCCGGCTTCTCGGGGAGCGTAAAGCGCTTTTCATAGCGCATGAGTCCGGAGAAGCTCGGATGGGCGTCGCTCACAGGTGCCAGCACCTCCACTTCCTCCGCCGCCCCGAAGGCCGGTGGATCGGCGGCGGGAGCCAGGGAAAGGAGCCAGTCCTTTGAGAGATCCACACGCTCCCGGCAGTCAAGCAGGTGCTCCGACAGACCGCGCCAGGGCGGCAAGTCGTCCCCGTCCTCCTCCGTCACAAGGCAGGACTCCCCGGGGAAAAGCTCCAGCGTGGCCCAGACCGCGTCTCCCTCCGGCCGCGTGCGCAGCACGGAGCGATAGCCCCGCAGCTCGTCCGCCCAGACCAGAGGCTCCTCGGCGGGCAGCAGGATCTCGCCTGCAAAGCGCTCGCTGGCGGATTCGTTCATCAGCAGGAAGAGCGGTTTTCCGTTTTTGCGGTAGTGATAGACCCGCAGCGCGGAAAAAGCCGGCCTTGTCCGGATGGGGCGCAAATCCATGGAGGCGAGCCTCTCCGGCAATTCGGAGAGCGCACAGACCGGCAGCGCTTCCGGGAGCACACGGTCCGGCTCGCCGCTCTCGTCGCGCAGCACACGCTCTGGCCTCCCGCCGCAGAAAAGCACCGGAAAAGCCGGGTGCTCGCGGGAAAAAGCCAGCAGACTCCCGGGAACATTCTCCGTCCGGGGGATCAGCAGGGCCCCGAAGGAAACGCCGTTGATCGTAAGCCTGTCACCGTCGACAGAGCCATTATAGGCCTTCAGGTCCCGAAGCATGTCGAGGCAGACGATGTCAAACTCAATCTGGTGCTCCGTCAGCACCCGCGTGAGCTTCTGCATAGGCAGATGATCCCCGCACCAGTCCAGCTCCCCGTCGTACAGGACAGCCACAGAGGCCGCGTGCTGCCCGCCGCTGAAAATTTTGCACATCCGGTCGGCGTATTTCATCAGTTCCGCGAAATACGGAAATTCCGGATTGCGGCCCCGGGCGTAGAAATGGGGCGGGCAGTCGTAGTCCGGGTACTCCGCCATGGAGAAGGCATGGGGCACCAGACGGTTGACGCCGCAGCAGAGCAGGTGGTCCAGCAGCCGTTTCATATCCCGCACGCCGAAGCCCCAGCCGTAAGCACCGAAGAGCTCACACATGGTTCTCCCCTGCTTTTTCGGGTCCAGATGGCCGCCGGAGGCGCCCAGCTTGCCCAGGGCATAGTGGAAGAACTCGCCGTCCACCTCGGTCATGCCCTTACGGGTCTGCGCGGGAGCGCCGAAGCAGTACTGGCTGCCGATCATGTCGATGCCGGCCATGTCCTGGCCCTCCATGGCCCGGAACCAGTGGCCCGCGCCCAGGCCCAGGCGGCTGTGCACGCCGTTGTCCTCCACCACATGGCCGATGTACTCCACGCCGTGCTCCCGGCACCATTGGCCGATGGGGCGGGAGAAGTTCTGCGCGTAGAGCCGGGTGGCGCAGTCCATATAATCATAGCGGATCTGGGGGCAGAGCTGTTTGTCCGCACTGTCGGCAAAGAGGAAGGGCAGGCGTTCCCGCAACTTCTCCCCGTGCCGTGCTCTGAGCATGGCAGCCATCTCGTCGCTCCAGGGGAGCGGCATTTTCTTTTTTCCCAGCTTTGTGTCAAAGACCTGGTCGCTGATGTTGCCGAACTGGGGTTCGTCGGAGAAGAAGCCCGCGATCGTCTTGCCGAATTCATCGGCATAATGCGCGTAATGCGCCTCGTACACACCCTCGATCTGGGTGTGGGCGGAGGTCCCGTCCAGCATGTTGATGTAGGCGGGGTTGCCGCCGTCGGTGCGTGTCAGATAGAGCGCATGGACACGCCAGGCCCCCTCCGGCAGCGTGAAGCGGGCATAGCCCTCGGCATCCACACAGGCCGTGAGATCCACGGCGTCCTCGTGGAAACGGTCTTCCTCCTCAAAGCGCAGGGCCGTGAGGGCGAGCAGGCGGTTGTTGGCGCGCTCTGCATAGTCCGCCGGATTGCCGATCTCCCAGAAGCCGATGGAGGGCTTGAGCATGCGCTGAACGTTCAGCGTGTGCTCGCAGGCAGAGCCGAACACATCCGCCACCGTGCAGGCCAGATACTGTTTTTTCCGCTCGGGATATTTCGTCTCGATGAGGCCGTTTGCGTAGCCGGTGGGAAAATGCTTGTCGTCCAGGATCCAGACGCGCATGTCCCGCTTTTTCGCCTCGTCGAGCACGATGTCCATATCGTGCCACCAGCCGGGGCCGCAGAAGTCGTCGTGGGGCCGGGCCTCCACGCAGACCGCTTTGATGCCGCATTGCGCGATTTTTTCGATCTCGCGGCGCAGGATGCTCTCCTCTTCTCCCCGCATCCAGAGGAAGGGAAAGATGGGTCGTTCCATGGCATCTCCTTAAAAATCTTCGTATTCCGCCCAGGCAAAGACGGCGCGGTTATCGCTGTCCGTACCGTTGCCGCTTGCAAACAGGCCCAGCATCTCGCCCACCATGCAGCCCACCTTTTCCGGGTTGATGGCGGCGCCGTCGGCACGGGCCAGCTCGGCAAGCTGCGTTTCGTCCGCGCCAAAGCGGAAGATATAGTCGTTCCCGCAAAGCTCCATCTCCAGCACGACCTCTTCGCCCTCCCAGGGCGCCGACGCCAGCACTTCCCGCTTTGTCACCGCGCTAAAGCCCGGAATGTAGGGCGGCAGCGCATAGTCGGCGGTGAAGCGCAGCAGCTGCAGCACGGTTTGTCCGTTCTCCCGGGCAAGCTGCAGATGAATCTGGTGGTTCATAGCCTGCACCACGGCGATACCGGCACTCTCCGTGCCGCGGGGCGCAAAGCGCAGCCTGGTCGTAAAGCGGCAGTGGGGCTGCAGGCGGCGCCGGGCAACGAAGGAGACAAAGGCTTCCTCCGAATGCGTGACCTCCATGCTCATGGGCTGCAGCGGGTCGGCCAGGGCCTGCTTCAAGCAGCGGAGGGAGAGGCCGTCTTTGCCGGTCTCCCAGAACTTCTCATAGGGTCTGCCCCAGAAGCACCAGTCCAGGCCCAGCCCGGCGCGAAAATCGTCTCGCAGCGGTTTTTTGGACTTTTCCGTCCAGGGCAGGCTCTCCGGGAAGTCGTATTCCCACTCCACCTTGCCGGTGTCCGGGGTGAAGAGGGGCCAGTCCAGCTCCCAGCGAACCGGGACGATAAAGGTCTCGCGGCCCAGGTTCTTGCTCTCGCCGCCGATCAGCCGGGAGGCCAGGAACACGGCGTACCAGCTGCCGTCCGGGAGGTCGACCAGGTCCGCGTGGCCCGCGTTCTGGATGGCGGCGCGCTGCCCCAGGTGGCGCATGGTCAGAACGGGATTGGCTTTGCAGCCCTCGTAGGGGCCGAAGACCGATTCGCTGCGGGCCACGGTGGCAGAGTGGTACTGCTCGGTGCCGCCCTCGGCGATGAGCAGATAGTAGTACTTGCCGATGTGGTAGATATGCGGCGCCTCGGGTGAGGCCACGCCCGCCATCGCGCCGCCCCAGAGGGCGTGGGGCTCGCCGGCCATGCGGAAGTTCTCAATATCATATTTTGCCGCCCAAATGCCCTGGCGCAGGCCGCCCTTGCCGTCCGGCCAGTTCTGCGCCGTGCCCATGATGATACACTCGCCGTCGGTATCGAAGAAGATGGAGGCATCGATGCCGGGCACGTCGGTCAGCCAGTGGGGCTCGGACCAGGGGCCGGCGGGGTCCTTGGCCGTGACAATGAAGTTGCCCCGGTCGCCGAAATTGCAGTTGATGAGATAGAAGGTGCCGTTGTGATAGCGGATCGTCGGGGCCATGACCCCGCCGTTTCCGCAGTTTTTCTCCACATGAAAGCCGTTCTCCGGCGTCATCACATAGCCCAGCTGCTCCCAATGCTGCAGATCCCGGCTGTGAAACAGGGGGATGCCGGGGCAGAGCTCAAAGCTGGAGCAGACGAGATAGAAATCCTCCCCCACCCGGCAGATCGAGGGGTCCGGATAGAAGCCGGGGAGAATGGGATTGTGAAGCCCGTGTTCCATGTTCAACTCTCCTGATCAGATGTTGGGGATCTTGTGCAGGGCGGCATTCAGTTCCTCAAAACGGTCGGTGTCGATGCCCCGCTCGGCCAGCAGCTCCCGCAGGGTCATCTTGCCGAGGGCCTGCATCATGTCCTCAAACGTCATCTCCGGGCTGAAGGGCGTGATCTTCTTGCGCATTTCCCCGATGGTGGGGGCCAGCACCCGCCGGGCCTCGGGATTGCCGAAAATGCGGGCGATACTGCAGTCCAGACTGAGCCAGGCCATGGCGTCGTCGTTGACATGGGCGCGAAGCCTGGGCTCTGTCATGCCCTGGGAGCCAAAGTCGCCGAAGAGATCCCGCAGGAAGGCGATGCTGTCCTCCACCCAGTTCTCGGCGCGGCGCGGAAAGACGGTCTCCAGCCCCTGGATGGAGGGATCGCCGGTGGAAAAACCGTGGGGGCCGTAAGGATAGATGTGACACTCGAAGCCGGTCTGGAAGCGGTTCAGGGCGTTCATCATATCCAGGGTATTCTGGATGAGCACCACACTGTCGGTCCGGGTGGCGAAGAGGAAGCAGGGGCAGGTGTTCTCGTCCACCGCCTCGACGATGGAGGGCTTGTCCTCCCCCAGCTCGTGGGCGGTGTCCTCCCGCAGCACGGCATAGCCCAGGACGGCGGCAGCCGGGCGGCGCTTTGCCAGCGTGGCCGCGGCGCCGGCCAGATGGCCGCCGGCGGAAAAGCCGACGACGGCGATCTTGTCCCGCAGCACATGCCATTCTTCCGCGTGTGCGTCAATGAGCGCCATAGCCTCCTCATAGTCCTGCAGAGGCCGGGGCCACACCGCGTCCGCCCCCACGGAGTAGCGCAGGATGAAGGCGTGATAGCCCGCGCGCAGGTAGGCGGCCGCCACGGGGTCAGCCTCCCGGTCGGAGCAGAACATGTAGCCGCCGCCGGGGATCACCAGCACGGCGGGGCGGGCCTCGATGCCGCGGAACTCGCCGCCAACGCCCTGAACCATAGCGGTCAGGGTGACATTTCGCTCTTGATTCAGTACGATTTTTTCGTATTCCATTTGTATCTCCTTGTATGGATATGACCGGAGCCCATAGGGAATCCGGTCATATCGTGTGTAGAATTGGGGATTACTTGTCCCAGGCGTGCTTGCCGGCTTCCAGGTCGGCGCGGATCTCGCTGACGCGCTTGTCGTCAAGCTTGTACCAGAACAGCGGCACCATGGAGAGAACGCCGATCACGGCGGGGATGATATTGACAACGAGGTTGATGCCGTTGCAGGCAGCGGGAGTCTGGGCGGCATTGGGAACGTAGCCGACAGCGGAGAGCAGCAGCACGCCAATAGAGCCGACAAAGGCGGTGGCGAGCTTCACGCCGAAGCTGAGGAAGGAGGCGACCAGGCCTTCCTGGCGCTTGCCCAGCTTCCAGTCGCCGTACTCGAGGGAGTCGCCGATCATGCCCGGGCAGATGTTGGCGCCGGAGTTGGCAACGCCGCAGATGAAGGACAGCGGGAACAGGAGGTGCTTGGTCGGGAACAGGTACATCAGGATGAAGCCGACGACCATGACAGCGTTCAGGATCAGCATCCAGTTGCGCTTGCCGAACCACTTGGTGGTCCAGGGCAGGATCGCCACGCCGATCAGGGCGGCGACGGTCATGGTGGTGAAGGTCGGGGAAATCAGGGCGAAGGGGTTATCGCCGCCGACAACGTAGACGATGTAGTAGAACAGCATGCCCATACGGCCGGAAACGCAGATGGCGCCGAACACGGTGGCCAGAACCACCATCAGCAGCTGGTCGTTCTTGACGAGCTCCTTGATGCTCTGGAAGAAGCCGATCTTCTCCTGGTGGCCGGCGTGGAGCTTCTCGGTGTAGGTCTCCTTGCAGCCGGCAGCGCACAGCCAGAACAGCGGGATCATCACAACGGACAGGATCACAGTGGCGACGAAGTAGCCCTTCGCGTCGGCGATCTTGGCGCCCTCGGCGTTCATGGTGTTGGAGAAGTGGAGGATCATGGGCATCGCAACGAGGGAGAGGACGACGCCGATGATCTGGGAGCCCAGGCCGCGGGCGGTGGCGAGGTTCATGCGGACGCGGGAGTCAATGGCGATGACGTTCTGCAGTGCCTGATAGGCGATGGAGCAAGCCGTGTAGGCCATGCCGGCGCCCACATAGGTGACGAGAGCCAGGACGACCTTCAGCCAACCGGTCACAGGGAACACGGTGAAGGTCAGGATGTTGAAGATGGCGAGGACGGGAGCGCCGAAGATCATGTAGGGACGGAAGCGACCCCAGCGGGACTTGGTGTGGTCAGCGATGTTGCCCATCATCGGGTCGTTAATGGTGTCCCAGACACGGGCGATCAGCATGATCATGGAGATCGCGCCGGCGGAGAGCGTGACGACGTCGGTGTAGAACGCCATCAGGTAGGTGTTGATCATGTACCAGCTCATCTGGCACGCGATCTCACCAAAGCTGTAGGAAATTAGCAGTTTGGGATTGGTTTTTTCCTGGGTAGGCATTTGGGTTATCCTCCTTATATTATCTATTTGCGCACGGTGCACAAAAATAGATTCTTACATAATGAAGTTGTTGAGATAGCGCTTGGAAAGCCGGATGGAATTGAGAATGTCCTCGCGGCTGCCCTCGAAGGCCTTGTCTTCAACTTCGATGACGGCGTCGCCGTTGTAGCGGATATCGTTGAGGGCGGAAACATAGGCGCCCCAGTCCACATCGCCGAGACCCGGGATCTTCGGGCTCATGTACTCCAGCGGATAGGCCAGCACGCCCACCTCTTTGAGCTTCTCGGGGTAGAGCTTGATGTCCTTGAAGTGGATGTGGAAGAGCTTGTCCTTGAACTCATGCACAGTCTGGATGTAGTCCAGGCCCTGCCACACATAGTGGCTGGGATCGAAGTTCAGGCCGAAGTTGGGGCTGTCAATGATCGAGAAGAGCTTGCGGAAGATGGCCGGGGTGCACATCAGGTTCTGTCCGCCGGGCCACTGATCCGGGCCGAAGAGCATGGGGCAGTTCTCGATGGCGACCTTGACGCCCTCGTCCTCCGCCAGCTTGATGATGGGCGGCCAGACCTGCTTGAAGAGCTCGATGTTCTCGTCCACAGTCTTGTGCTGGTCCCGGCCGATAAAGGTGGTCACCATGCCGACGCCCAGCTTGGCGCTGGCCTTGATGAGCGCTTTCAGGTGGGCGATCGCGGGCTCGCTCTTCTCCGGGTTGGGGTCGAGCACGTTGGGATAATAGGCCAGGGAGGAGATGTGCATGCCCTTGTCGGCCACATACTTCTTCACGTATTCGGCGTAGGCGTCATCCTCCAGGACACGCTCGGCGTCGATGTGGCTCACGCCGGCATAGCGGCGCTCGGCCTTGCCCGCGGGCCAGCAGGCCACTTCCAGGCATTCAAAGCCCATGTCGGCGGCGATGTCGACGGCCTCTTCAAAGCTCCAGCCGTCCAGAATGGCGGTCAAAAGTCCAAAATGAATCATTGTGTATTCTCCTTTCGTTCGTGGCCGCAGGGGCGGATAGTATCCGCCCGCAGACACGATGCAGACTTGGCGGGCGGCTGATAGCCGCCCCTACAAGCGATCCTCAGCGATTCGCCGGGATGTCCACGGCCTTGCCGGTCTCGCTGCTCTCCATGGAGGCGAAGACCGCGCGCATGGCGGAGAGGACGGATTCGCCGGAGATGGGAGACTCTTTGTTCTCCATCAGGCAGTCCACCCACAGGTCGATGATGCCGGACTTGGTCTGGTTGTCGTTGGTCTGGATCTGCTCCACGTCGAAGTACTTCACTTCTCCGCCCTTCTTCTTGAGCACGATGGAGTGGGCGGGATCGTCATAGATCCGCATCTCGCCCTCGGTGCCGTAGATCACGGTGGAGTTGTCCTCGGCGGCATAGTAGGTCCAGGAGGCGGTCATGGTGCCGACCACGCCGCTTGCCATCTCGTAGATGCAGATGGCGTTGTCGTCCACACCGATGAGGTTGCCGTCCGCGCCGCGCTTATCCAGAGTGGTGAGCTTGGCAGTGGTGCGGACCACGTTCTCACCCAGCAGGAACTGGATGAGGTCAGTCTTGTGGATGCCCAGGTCTGCCATGGCGCCCATGGCGGCCTTGGTCTTGTCAAAGAACCAGGTGTTCTTGCCCGGGGTGATGCTCCAGGTCTCGGGGCCGCCATGGCCGAAGGAAGTGCGGAAGGTGAGCACCTTGCCGATCTCACCGTCCGCGATCATTTTCCTGGCAAGCTCGTGGGCCTTGGTGAGCCGCTGGTTCTGGCCGATCATCAGGAGCTTGCCCTGCTCGTGGGCAACCTTCACCATTTCCTCGCAGTCGGCGAGGGAGATGGCCATGGGCTTCTCGCACAGAACGTGCTTGCCGGCCTTGAGGGCCTTGATGGTCAGTTCCGCGTGGGCGTTGTTGGCAGCGCACACAGAGACCGCGTCGATCTCCGGGTTGGCCAGCAATTCCTCGGCGCTGTCATAGGCCTTGCCGCCGTACTTGGCAGCCATGTCCTCCGCGCGGGACTTGGTGGGGTTGAAGAAGCCGACGAGTTTGCAGTTGGGGTTGGACGCATATTCGGGAATGTGACGCACCTGGGCGATCTTGCCGCAGCCTAAAATACCGATTTTCAGCATGGTGTTCTCTCCTTCCCTATCAGACGATCAGCAGTCTTCTGCTGTTGGTGTTCTGGCCGAACTCACGGAAGTAGATGACCGCGGGCTTATCCGGATCCTCCAGGGCCTCCATGAAGGGGGGCATATAGGAGTGGGTGCAGCAGAAGCCGTAGGTCAGATCATGGAAGCCCTGCTTCAGGCCGCCGGCTTTCTTGACGATCAGAGTCGCGGGCTCCATGGGGTGCCAGTGATGATTGCAGTCCTTGCGCATGTCGGCGTAGGTGAAATCCTCGCCATTGACGCGCCACATGATCTCGTCCTCGCCGAAGCTCTCGCCGTCCACGATCAGGTGGCCGGGCTTGATCTGGCTCAGGTACACGCCCCGGTAGTAGGGCAGGCGGATCTTAAGCTGGAAGCCCACGATCTCGCCGTTTTCCTCGATGTTGCGAAAACCGACAGACTGAATGACCTGTTTTTCCATTGTTCTCCGCCTCCTTAATACCCGAGAATGTTCTTCATCATGATGTGGTGCTTGCGCAGGGTCTGGCCGACCTCATAGCCCTGGTCGTACTTGTCCGCGCCTTCATACTCCGAGAGGAGATAGCCGTTCCAGCCGTGCTCCTTGAGGATGGTGAGCACTTCCTTGTAGGGGATGGTGGTCTCCTCAAAGTCGTCGTTCATGTTGATGAACTTGGCGTGGCAGCAGTAGATGTAGGGCAGCAGGGGGATGATGTCCTCCGGCTCGTTGGGAACGAAGTGGGGATCCACCCACTCGCCCTCGGCGAACTTGTGACGGAATACGGAGAAGTCGATGTTCAGACCGAAGCTCTTGGTGCCGGTCTCCTTGATGAAGTCCACGTAGTCCTGGATCATCTGGCTCTTGAGGTTGGTGGGGATGTGGATCTCCGGGCACATCTGCAGGCCCAGGCGCTCGGCCAGGGGCAGGGCGCCCTTGATGATCTCGCGCCAGTTCTCCACGGGGTTCAGGGCGTCGTCCACCACGCTCATCTTGGTGCGCAGCACCTTGAAGCCCAAGCGGTGGGCCAGGCGCAGATCCTGCTCCAGACGGGCAACCGCCTCTTCGGTGGTGAGCAGGCGGTCCTGCAGCACGCGGCAGTCGATCCAGTGGCCGTACTCCACGGGCTCCACCTGATACTTGTCGCAGAGGGAGAACCAGTAGTTCACCCACTCGTCGGTGGGATAGGGGTAATTTTCGATATGGGTGTTGGCGAGGATCTCCACGCCGGTGGCGCCCATATCCTTCATGTCCTCGAAGCAGTCCTCCAGGGTCTTTTCAAAGCCGAACTCGGCGGAGTAGCTGTAGAGGGCGACGCCCCGCTTGGGGCCGACAGTCGTATTGCGGTACATTCTTCTTCCTCCCTTAAAACTCGAGCGCTGCGGGCATCTCGAAGGTGGTGGTCATCTTGTAGGGCTCGCCGGTCTTCACGCATACGTCAAAGGCGTTGATGCCCTCGGTGACGTGGCGGCAGAGCTCGGCGGAAACTCTGGGCTTGCGGCCTTCTACGATGGCATTCGCCATGTCGGATACGCCTGCGCCGCGCTGGTTGCCCACGCGGGGGGCGAGGGTCTCAATCTCGGTGAAGAGGGCCATGGTCTCGGGGCCATAGATCGCGCCCAGACGCGCGCCAACGTTGTCGCCCTTGGCATTGACCAGGTTCTTGAAGTCCTCGGCCTTCAGAAGCTTGATGGGGCCCATCATGGCGTTGGGATCGGGCGCGAAGAGAACGCCCTCGGTGCCGTAGATCTCCATGCCGGGCAGGCTGGACTTCCACTCGTCATAGGTCAGGTTCAGGTTGCCGATGACGCCGTTCGCGAATTTCAGCACGCCGCAGTAGTTGGTGTTGACCTCGACCTCAACGTCCTTGCCCCAGATCTCGCGCACATCCCAGCCGCGGTTTGCGTAGGCGAAGAGGCTCTCGATGGGCCCGAGCAGGGTGACGAGAGAGGTCAGGAAGTAGGGTCCCATGTCCAGGGCCGGGCCAACGCCCTTCTTGTACAGGTAACCGGCATTGGGGTGCCACAGGTCGGCGCCGGGGCCGACGTAGTTTGCGGTGACGCTGATGACCTTGCCGATGGCGCCCTCGTCCAGCAGCTTGCGCACGGTCTGGAATTCCGGGGTCAGGAAGGTGTCGGGGGCGGCGCCCACGAAGAGGCCCTGCTTCGCTGCAAACTCCACGATCTCATTGGCCTGCTCCAGGCTCGCAGCCAGGGGCTTTTCGCAGTAGACATGCTTGCCGGCCTTCAGGGCGGCCATGGTCAGGCTGTAGTGGGAGGCGGGATTGGTGAGGATGATGACGATGTCCACCTCGGGATCCGCCAGCATCTCTTCGGTGGTGTAGACCTTGGGCACGTTCCAGCGCGCGGCCGCGGCCTTCGCCGCCTCCACGTTCAGATCCGCGCAGCCCACCGGGCGCAGGTTTTTGAACACGGGGCCCAGGGTGCCGAAATAGTGGTCGCAGTACACGCCGGTGCCGATGACGCCATAGCCGAGAACTTTTTCTTCCATGGTTTCCTCTCCTTTTTATGGATGATTTGATCGAAGT
>CAMKAP010000027.1 GCA_946410505.1 uncultured Clostridia bacterium | reverse complement strand
GCAAAGCTGCGCGGCGAAAAGCTCTTTCGCTTTTCGCCATCCTATAATCATTATAGCACGAAAGAGTGAAAAAACAAGGGATTGCCTTATTCCAGCTCGAAGGCGCCGGTGTAGAGCTGATAGTAGGTGCCCTTTTCGGCGATGAGCTTGTCGTGGCTGCCGCGCTCGATGATGCGCCCATGGTCGAGGACCATGATCACATCGGAGTTCATGACGGTGGAGAGCCGATGGGCAATGACAAAGACCGTGCGCCCCTCCATCAGTTTATCCATACCCCGCTGGACAATGGCCTCGGTGCGCGTGTCGATGGAAGAGGTGGCCTCGTCCAGGATCATGACCGGGGGATCGGCCACGGCGGCCCGGGCGATGGCGATCAGCTGTCGCTGGCCCTGGGAGAGATTGGCGCCGTTGTTGTGCAGCTCCGTCTCGTAGCCCTGAGGCAGACGGGTGATGAAATCGTCCGCGCCGGCAAGCTTCGCCGCCCGGATGCAGTCCTCGTCGCTGGCGTCGAGACGCCCATAGCGGATGTTCTCCATGACCGTGCCGGTGAAGAGATTGGTCTCCTGCAGCACGATGCCCAGAGACTGGCGCAGATCCTTTTTCTTGATTTTGTTGACGTTGATGCCGTCGTAGCGGATCTTGCCGTCGGCAATGTCGTAGAAGCGGTTGATGAGGTTCGTGATGGTGGTCTTGCCAGCGCCGGTGGCGCCCACAAAGGCGACCTTCTGGCCCGGCTCGGCATAGACGGAGACGTCATGCAGCACGGGCTTCTCCGGGTCATAGGCAAAGTCCACGTCCACCATGCGCACGTCGCCGCGCAGCGGGGTGTAGGTGATGCCGCTGCCGTCGGTATGGGGATGCCGCCAGGCCCAGTGGCCGGTGTGCTTCTCGGTCTCGTGCAGGTTGCCGTCGGCATCCTCGGTGACGTTCACCAGCGTCACATAGCCGTCGTCGGTCTCCGGCGCCTCGTTGACCAGGCTCAGCACCCGCTGGGCGCCTGCGCCGGCCATGACGACGGAGTTGATCTGCTGCGACAACTGGTTTACGTTGCCCGTAAACTGGCGGGACATGTTCAGGAAGGGGATCAAAACCGTAATATCAAAGATCTTGCCGGAGAAACTCAGATTCGGGATGCCGGCCAGGATGAACACGCCGCCGGCCAGGGCCAGACCCACATACAGGATATTGCCGATGTTGGCGATGATGGGGCCCAGGGTGCTGGCATAGGCGTTGGCACGAAAGGCCACGTCCCGCAGTTCATCGTTGACCTTGTCGAAATCCTCCAGGCTCTGCTCCTCATGGCAGAAAACCTTGATGACCTTCTGGCCTTCCATCATCTCCTGGGCAAAGCCCTCCATGGCGCCGGTGGCCTTCTGGGCCTTGACGAAGTACTTGGCGGAGCCGCCGCCGATGGTCTTGGTCACATAGAACATGGCCACGACGCCGAGCAGCAGCACCAGGGTCATCCAGACGCTGAAATACAGCATGATGGCCAGCACCGCCAGCACGATGGAGATGGAGCGGATCAGCGCGGGGAAGGAGCCGCTCACCAGCTGGCGCATCGTGTCGATGTCGTTGGTGTAGAAGCTCATGATATCGCCGGTCTTGTGGGAGTCAAAATAGCGGATGGGGAGATCCTGCATGCCGTTGAACATCTCCCGGCGCATCTTGTCCAGGAAGCCCTGGGTCATGTAGGCCATCAGCTGGCTCTCCACGGTCAGGGAGACGATGGACAGAGTATAGAGCCCGATCAGCAGGAAGATGAGGGGCATGAGTTCGGCTCTGGCGGCTGCCCAGTCCCCGGAGAGGTACCACTTTTCGATGACCGCCAGCACCCGCTGGATGAACAGCGAGGGAATGGCGGACACGACGGCGGAGAACAGGATGCAGAACACGCTCAGCGGCGCAAGCACCGGGTAGAAGCCGAAGAATTTTTTCAGGGTCCAGCCGATGGCGGCAAAATTGTCTTTCAGATTGCCTTTTCCGTGCTTATTCATCGCTGTCACCTCCCTTGGTCTGCTGCTCGTAGACTTCGCGGTAAATGGGGCTGCGCCGGATCAGCTCGTCGTGGGTGCCGAGATCGACGATGGTGCCGCCGTCCATCACGAGGATCAGATCGGCGTCCTCCACGGAGGCCACGCGCTGGGCGATGATGATCTTGGTGGTCTCGGGGATGTAGCTCTTGAAGCCCGCGCGGATCAGCGCGTCGGTGCGGGTATCCACGGCGGAGGTGGAGTCGTCCAGAATGAGGATCTTCGGCTTTTTCAGCAGAGCGCGGGCAATGCACAGGCGCTGCTTCTGACCGCCGGAGACGTTGGTGCCGCCCTGCTCGATGTGGGTGTCATAGCCGTCGGGGAAAGAGCGGATGAAGTCGTCCGCCTGGGCGAGGCGGCAGGCCTCCTCCAGTTTCTCGTCTGTAGCCTCCGGGTTGCCCCAGCGCAGGTTTTCCCTGATCGTGCCGGAGAAGAGCACGTTTTTCTGCAATACCATGGACACGGCGCTGCGCAGCGTCTCGATATCGTAGTCGCGCACGTCCCGTCCGCCCACCTTCACGCTGCCCTCCGTCACGTCATAGAGGCGGGGGATGAGCTGCACCAGGGTGGTTTTGCCGGAGCCGGTGCCGCCCAGGATGCCCACGGTCATACCGGAGCGGATGTGAAGGTCGATGTTTGCCAGGGCGCTCTCCTTGGCGTCCTTGGCGTACTTGAAGGACACACCCTCAAAGTCCACGGAGCCGTCCGCCACCTCCGTGAGGGGCTGCTCGGGGTTGGAGAGAGAGGGCTTTTCGTTGAGCACCTCGGTCAGGCGCTTCATGGCCTCCATGGACATGGTCATCATCACGTAGATCATGGAGATCATCATCAGGCTCATCAGAATCTGCATGCCGTAGGTCAGCATGGCCGAGATCTGGCCCACATCGATCACCTGGCCGCGGCTCTCCACAATGATCTTGGCGCCGACCAGCAGCACGAAGACCATGTTGAAGTTCATGCACAGGGTCATCAGCGGGGAGTTGAGGGCCACGATGCGCTCGGCCTTGGTGAAATCCTTCCGGATATTGTCGGAGGCCGCCGCAAACTTCTCTTTCTCAAAAGCCTCGCGGGCAAAGCCCTTCACCACGCGCATGCCGCGCACGTTCTCTTCGATGGACTCGTTCATCCGGTCATACTTGCGGAACACGGCCCGGAAGGCGGGCATCGCGAACTTTGCGATCACCAGCAGCCCCACGATCAGGATGGGGACCACCACGACGAAGGTGGCGGCAAGGCTGCCGCCCATGCGCCAGGCCATGATGATGGAGAAAATGAACATCAGCGGCGAGCGTACCGCCATGCGGATCGACATCATGAAAGCCATCTGCACGTTGGAGATGTCCGTGGTCAGGCGGGTGACCAGTGAGGCGGTGGAAAACTTGTCGATATTTTCAAAGGAGAAGCGCTGAATGCGTTCAAACACGTCCCGCCGAACGTTGCGGGCAAAGCCGGTGGAGGCCTTGGAGCCGAAATAGCCGCCGCCCGCGCCGCAGGCGAGGGAAACGAGCGCCATGCCCACCAGAATGAGGCCCAGACGCACCACCTCGCTCATGGGGGCGCCGCCCTTGATGTCGTTCACCAGGTCGGCGGTAAAGAAGGGGATCAGCACTTCGATGAACACCTCGCCCACCATAAAGAGCAGAGTGTAGATCGTGGGCGCCTTGTACTCCCGAATGCATTTGATAAAGGTCTTAATCATGGTCCTTCCCACATCCTTTCTCACAGCTTTCCCAGGCGTTGCGGAGCATCACGTCCGTGATCTCTGTCAGCTGCTCCAGCTGCTCCGGCGCAAGGCCCCGGCACAGCCAGCGGAGGGTCTCCTCCTCCACACGGTGGGCGTCGTCCTTCAGCAGCCGCGCCTTCTCGGTGGAGGCGATGCGCTTGAAGCGGCGGTCTCTGCTGCTCTGCTGGCAGGCCACAAAGCCTTTCTTCTCCAGCCTGCGGAGAATGTCCGCCATGGTGGCGTGGCCGATGCGCCCGGCCTGCTCCAGATCGCGCTGGCTGATCTCGCTCTGCCCCTCCATCTCCAAGCGGACCAGGGCCTGCAGCACGCCGAACTGGACGCCGGTCAGTTCCTTCTCGCTGAGCATTTCGTCCATCTTCCGCCGGAAAGCCCGGTGCAGCAGCGAGAAGCGGACGCCCATGGGGATGTCATGGATCATATCATCATCTCACTCAAAGAAAAATGTCGCACACGACATGTCGTGCACGACATATTATAAGCATTTCCGGAATAATGTCAAGCCCCAAACTGCAGCGGGAGCGGACGATTATAAAAACTTGAATCAGTATATTGATCGGCTGAGATTGAACGTGAAGGGGGTCTCCCTGTCCCCCTTCACAATCCCCTTGCAAGTCCAAGCCGGGCTAAACCAGGTTCACTTGCAGTCTGAAGCGGGAGTAGCCGTGGCCGCTCCCGCTTCAAATTGCTTATTTGAGCTGTTCCGCCTTGTCGATGATGAACTGGCGCAGCCAGGGACCGGCCTCCTCGTTTTGCAGGGCAAAGTCGATGATGGATTCCAGGTAGCCCTTGAGGTTGCCGGTATCGTAGCGGCGGCCTTCAAAGTCCACGCCCACCATGCGCTCGTGCCGCACCAGTTCCTTCATGCCGTCTGTGAGTTGAATCTCGTTGTTGCGGCCGGGGGCGGTGTGCTCCAGAATGTCGAAAATGGCGGGGGTCAGCACGTAGCGGCCCAGGATCGCGTAGTCCGAGAGCTTCTCGGCCAGGGTTGGCTTCTCGTTCATGTCGCTGATGCGGTAGACCCGATCGCCCCGCTGCTCCTCCAGCTTCACGGAGGAGTACTTGACGATCAGCTCATCCGGCACCCTGTGGATGGCCACGGCGCTGCACTCGTTGGCCTCGGCCGCCTCCACCAGCTGCTTGAGAACGGGCTTCTGCCCCAGCATGATGTCGTCGCCCAGGAGGACGCCGAAGGGCTCGTCGCCCACGAAGCTCTTGGCGCGCCACACGGCGTGGCCCAGGCCCTTGGTCTCTTTCTGACGCAGGAAGAACACGTCGGCCATGTCGGCCACTTTGCGGATGGTGTCGGCCTCCTTGTATTTGCCGTCTTCCAGCAGGCGCTCTTCCAGGTCTGGCGCATAGTCGAAATAGTTCTCGATGGGGTTCTTGCCGCGGTTGGTGATGATGAGGATCTGCTCGACGCCGGCGGAGACGGCCTCCTCCACGATGTACTGGATGACCGGCTTGTCCACCAGCGGCAGCATCTCCTTGGGGATGCTCTTGGTGTTGGGCAGCAGCCGAGTTCCGAGGCCCGCGGCGGGGATGATGGCTTTGCGGACTTTCATGATAACACTCCTTTTATATTTCCAGTCAGTTGATCTTTTCCATCATGCGGCGGAAAAACTTTTTTCCCGGGAGCCAGCGCATCAGCGGGAAGCCCAGGGCGTATAGCACCAGAGCCTCGCCCAGCCCGACCCAGAGCATGTTGAGTGCGAATACATCCCAGTGCTCAAAAAGACTCAGACCCTCGTAGCCCCTGGTGATCACTGCGCCGATGATGACGGCGTTGAAGATCACCGGCTGAAAGCAGGCCAGCAGCTCCGTGCCGATGCTGCGCGATTTTTTGCCGAGGTGTGCCGTGATGAGAGCGGCGAGAAATGTGGCCAGCGAACCAAACACAATGTCGAACACGTTGCCTGTGATCAGGTTTGCCAGGATGCAGCCGGCAAAGAGGCCCCAGACCGTGCAGGGCAGGAAAAAGGGCAGGATGCACAGCGCCTCCGAGATGCGGCACTGCACGGCACCGTAGCTGATGGGGGCGAGAAGAATGGTCAGCACCGCGTATGAGGCGCCCACGACGGCGGCCAGCGCGATGCGGTGGGTCGAAGCGGGTTTCTTCATGATCGGGAACCTCCATTTTTTATGCTGGGTGTGGAAACCAGTGGATATGCTATTCCTCCTGCCCGTGGGTCTCGCGCTTGTGCAGGGAGTATTCGCAGCCGCAGTAGAGCTGCCGGTAGAGACCGTACTGCTCGGCAAGCTCCGTCGAGCGCATTTCCCGTCCCTGCTTCTTGAAATCCGAGGGCAGCCACTGTACGCCAGCGGCGCGGCCGATCTCCTCACCCAGGGCGTTGATGCGCTGGGCGTCTTTGTGCCGGGAGAGAGTCAGCGTGGTGCAGAAATAGTCGAAGCCGTAGTGCTTTGCGAGCCTGGCGCACTCCAAAAGCCGCAGGCGGAAGCACTCGGTGCAGCGCCGACCGCCCTCCGGCTCGTCCTCCAGCCCCTTGACACGCCGGTCGTAGTCCTCGTGTTTCCAGGGCTCTGCGAGGATGCTCACCTGTTCGGTCAGGCCCATTTTCTCAATGAGCTCCACCTGGGTCCGGAAACGGCGCTCAAACTCGGCCTGGGGGTAGAGGTTGGGGTTATACCAGAGAAGGGTCACATCAAAATATCGGATCAGGTATTCCAGCACGGCGCTGGAGCAGGGACCGCAGCAGCTGTGCAGCAGCACACGGGGCTTTTTGCTCCCCTGCTTCTGAATGATGCGGTCCAGTTCTCTTTGATAATTTCGTTGATTCATACGTTTCCTGCCAAGAATCCGTGAAGTTCCACCAGATTTTCCCTCATTATATCATACATGGGATGAAAAAGCTACAGAATTTGGAAGGATGATGCGAGATCCTTCGGCTTTCGCTTGACGGCAGGGAAAAGCTGCGATAAGATGAAGAAAACCGAGAGAGAAGAGGAATTCTGCCATGGACAGCCGTACCAGCAAACAGAACTATTATCTGGACATTGCCGACTCCGTTCTGGAGCGCTCCACCTGCCTGCGCCGCAAATACGGCGCCATCATCGTGCGCAACGACGAGATCATTTCCACCGGCTACAACGGCGCGCCCCGCGGCCGCCGCAACTGCACGGACCTGGGCTTCTGCAACCGGGAGAATCTGCACATCCCTTCCGGCGAGCGCTACGAGCTCTGCCGCAGCGTCCATGCCGAGGCCAATGCCATCATCTCCGCCCCCCGGCGGGACATGATCGGAGCCACCATCTATCTGGTGGGGCGGGACGCCAAAACCAACGCCCTCCTGCCCGACGCCATGAGCTGCTCCATGTGCAAGCGGCAGATCATCAACGCCGGTATTGAGAAGATCGTCATCCGTGTGGACGAGCGCAACTACCGCACCATCCCGGTCAGCGACTGGATCGAGAACGACGACAGCATCATCTGGATCGGGGAAAACTGAACAGCAAAGAAAAAACCACTCTCCAAACGGAGAGTGGTTTTCGCTTCTCTTGAACTCGAATTACTTGAGCTCGACGGTGGCGCCGACAGCTTCGAGCTGGGCCTTGAGGGCCTCGGCGTCTTCCTTGGAGACGGCTTCCTTGATCTTGGCGGGGATGCCTTCGACCAGAGCCTTGGCGTCGGCCAGGCCCAGACCGGTGATACCGCGGACTTCCTTGATGACCTTGATCTTCTCAGCGCCAAAGCTGGTCATGACAACGTCAAACTCGGTCTTCTCTTCGACAGGAGCGGCAGCGGCGCCGGCGGCGGGGCCAGCGGCGACAGCGGCGGCGGAGACACCAAAGGTGTCCTCCAGGGCATGAACGAGCTCAGCCAGCTCGAGAACGGACAGGCCCTTGATCTCTTCGATCATGGCAGCGATTTTCTCAGACATGATAAATTCCTCCATTAAAAAATTGTGAGTGCCGGATTATTCGGCAGCTTCTGCCTCGGCGGACTCCAGGGAGCCGCCCTTCTGCTCGAGGATCTGACCCAGGCAGACGGCCAGACCGGTGATGGGAGCGATCATGGTACCCAGAACCTTGGCGTACAGAGCGTCCTTGCCGGGCAGCTCTGCCATCTCAGCGATCTCGGACTCATTCAGGACCTTGCCCTCCATGAAGGCAGCCTTGATGTTGAAGCGGTCGCCCAGCTTCTTGCTGTAGTCGTTGATGATGCGGAAAGGAGCAATGGGATCATTCTCGGCGGTAGCCAGAGAGGTGGTGCCGTTGAGGACGTGATCGAGATCACTCATCCCCAGCTTGTCCAGAGCCTTTCTGGTCAGGGTGTTCTTGACGACGGTGTATTCCACTCCGTCCTTGCGCAGCTCGGTACGCAGAGCGGTATCCTCGGCCACGGTGATACCCTTGTAGTCGACGAGGACGCCGGAACCAGCGTTCTTGATGCGCTCGGCGAGGGCTTCGACGATCGCCTGCTTTTCGCTAAGAACCTTTGCGTTCGGCATGTGTGTTTTTCACCTCCACACGATTGATCAGTCGCGCCCAAAAAGAAAACCTCTGCATCCGAAAAGACGCAAAGGCACAAAAACAATCAAAGCTTGTTGATGTCCTCGGCAGGATTTACGGGCAGAACCCACCTGCTGTCTTCGGAGCGCTCAAATAATATATACCAGTCCGCCGCGCTTGTCAACACCTTTTTGCGCGTTTTCCGCGGCTTTTTCGCGCGCGGCGCTCCGATGCCTGCCGTATGATATTTCCCGGTATGGGAAATACTAACACCACTCTCTTGAAAAAAGGAGTGGTGTTTATGCAGGGAAAGGTCGAAATCTGCGGCGTCAACACAGCCACGCTGCCGGTGCTGAAAAGCGCGGAGACGCGCGAGCTGCTGGAAAAGATGCATGCCGGAGACGGGGAAGCGCGGGAGAAGCTGATCTCCGGAAACCTGCGGCTGGTGCTCTCCGTGGTCCAGCGCTTTGCGGGCCGGGGCGAAAACATGGACGACCTCTTTCAGGTTGGTGTCATCGGCCTCATCAAAGCCGTAGACTGCTTCGATCTGAACCAGAACGTGCAATTCAGCACCTACGGCGTTCCGATGATTGCCGGAGAGCTGCGGCGCTTTCTGCGGGACCGGAGTGCCGTGAGGGTGTCGCGCTCCATGCGGGACACGGCCTATAAGGTGCTGCAGGTAAAGGAAAAGCTGCTGGCGGAGACCGGTCGGGAGCCGGAGCTTGAGACCATTGCCAAAGAGCTGGGAATCCCCCGGCAGGAGGTAGGTTTTGCGCTGGAGGCCATCTGTGACCCGGTGAGCCTGTACGATCCGGTCTACAGTGAGGCCGGGGAGAGCGTGACGGTTATGGACCAGATCGGGGATGCCCGCAACACCGACGAGCACTGGCTGGAGCAGATCGCACTGGAGGAAGCCCTGCGCCGCCTGAGCGACCGGGAACGGCGGATTCTGGCCCTGCGCTTTTACGACGGGCGCACCCAGACGGAGGTGGCCCGGCAGGTGGGGATCTCCCAGGCCCAGGTCTCCCGGCTGGAGAAAAACGCCATCCGTCAGATCAAAAAGAACATCACTGCGTGACGCGCGCCGCGGCCGCAATCTCAGCCCCAGAAGAGACGGCAGAGCCAGGCGGAGGACAGAAAACACACCATATCGGCAATCAGAGCCGCGGGGATCGCCCAGCGGCTGTTTTTTATGCCTGCCGCAGAGAAATAAACTGCCGCCACATAGAGCGTGGTCTCGCTGGAGCCGAGCATCACCGCTGCGGTCCTCCCCACAAGCGAGTCCGGCCCGAAACGGGAGATCAGATCTGCGGCGGCGGCCATGGCGCCGCTGCCGGAGAGCGGACGCAGCAGCAGTATGAGGGCGGTCTCCGGCGGAATACCCAGCGATACAAAGAGGGGACGCAGCAGCGCACCCAGAAGCTCGGGCAGGGGCGATGCGCGAAAAAGGGCCAGCGCCGGGAACAGCGCCAACAGCGGCGGCAGCAGATCCAGACAGACGCGCAGCCCCTTTTTCGCTCCCTCCGCCAGCGCGGCATATACGTCCACACCGCGAAGAAGCCCCGTCAGCAGCAGGGAGCCGATAAGCAGCGCAGGGAACAGACTCAGGAAGCTCCTCACTGCCAGATCCGCCGCAAAAACGCTGCGGCCAGCAGCCCTGCCGATACCGAGCAGAGGGAACTGAGGAGCACGGCGGGGAGAATGTCGAAGGGGACGGCGGCGCCCGCTGCTGCGCGGACGGCGGCAATGGTCGTCGGGAGAAGCTGGATGGAGGCGGTGTTGAGCACCACAAAGAGCGAAAGCTCGTCCCGGGTTTCCGGCCCCAGCGCGTTTATGCGCCGGACGGCGCGGATCCCCGCAGGCGTAGCGGCGTTGCCCAGCCCCAGCAGGTTTGCACAGACGTTTTCACTCACAGCATCGAAGGCCTCCCGGTCGGCGGAGGCCCGGGGAAAGAGCTTCCCCAGAAGGGGCCGCAGTATCCCGCTGAGCTTTTCCGTGCCGCCGCAGCGCTCCAGCAGCTCCAGCACACCGCTCCAGAGACACAGGGGCCCTGCCACGGAGAGGCAAAAAGCCAGGGCATCTCCGGCCCCTTGCATCAGCGCGCTTCCGGCCTCTGGTCGGCCTGCCGCGGCGCTGGCGAGAACGCTCCCCAGAACCAGGGCGGTAAGAATAAATGAAAACATGATCGAATCCTCTTAAAAAAATTTTATTAAATTTATTGTTGCAGACTTTGCCGAATATGGTATAATAATTAACATCACACGAGAAGTGAGATTTTTGTTTGGTTTAGGAGGAAGAGGATGAAGTCTACGGGTATCGTCCGCAAGGTGGATGAGTTAGGGCGAATTGTTTTACCGATCGAGATGCGCCGCACCCTGGATATTGCGGAAAAGGACGCACTGGAAATATATGTTGAGGGAGAAAGCATTATTCTGCGCAAGTATCAGGCAGCCTGTGTCTTCTGTGACAGCACCAAAAATATCGTGAGCTTCCGTGGACGCAACGTCTGCTCCGACTGCATCGCAAAACTCAGCGAAAAGAAATAAGCGGCGTGCAGCACGGATGCAAAATCAAATCATAAGACAAAACGGCATGACGGAACGTCATGCCGTTTTCTGCGTTCCTGGGGCTGCGGGTCTGTTCAATCCCGAGCCTTTGTGTTATACTTAAATCGGACCGACCGCAGAAGCCACGCTGCCTTCGGCGCGAAAGAATCGTCCTTCTGGAGTGTGTTATGAAGCGTATATTGGGAATGCAGGGCTGGAAAGGCTTCCTGCTGGATCTTGTCTATTCCGTTCTCGGCAGTGCGCTGGTCGCCCTGGCCGTCGCGGTGTTCACCGTTCCCAACGACATCGCCCCCGGCGGGGTTTCGGGCCTTGCAACGGCGCTGGCCTATATCACGCCGATCTCCGTGGGCGTCTGGGCGCTGCTGCTCAATGTGCCGCTGATGCTGGCGGCATGGCGGCTGCTGGGGCCGCGGCCCCTCGCCATGACGCTGCTGGCGACGGTGCTTCTGTCCTTCTTCATCGACTTTTTCACTTATGTGCTGCCGGGTTACACCAACAATAATCTGCTGGCGGCGGTAGCCGGCGGGGTTTTGTCCGGCCTGGGCGTGGGAGTCCTGTTTCTCCGGGGCATCAGCACGGGCGGTACGGACCTGGCCGCCCTGCTGCTGAAAAAACCCTTCCCCAACGTGCCCAACGGCATCATGCTCCTGCTCATCGACGCCTCTGTCGTGGTGATCGCGGTGCTCATTTTCCGGGATATTGAGGTGGCGCTCTACTCCGCCATTGCCATCTATCTCTCCTCCAAGGTCATCGACGCGCTGGCCCAGGGCGTGGATTACGCCAAGGTCATCTACATCATCACCGAGCATGGCGACGAGATCTCCCGGGTGCTCAATGAGCGGACCGACCGGGGCACCACGCTGGTCTCTGCCCGCGGGGGCTATACGGGAGGAGATAAGCAGATGGTCATCACGGTCACCCGCCGCAACGTGCTGGCGCAGACCTTGCGCCTGATCCGCCAGACCGACCCCGCTGCCTTCACCTTCGTCACGGATTCTACGGAGGTCCACGGCGAGGGCTTTAAAATCGACGATTGAGAAGAAACGGAAATCCCCGGAAACGCGCCGCGTTTCCGGGGATTTCCATGTTTTTCGATTATTTATGGAACAGCTTTTTGGCCTGGTATTTCGGCTCAAAGGAGAGGTTGACGCCGATTTTTTTGAACAGCTCCTCGTCCACATGGGAGAGGATCACGCTGGAGTGGGCCTCACAGCCGCGCAGCTTGTCCAGCTGGTCGATGGCGTAGGCGGCCATGGGGTTGGTGACTGCGCAGATGGACAGGGCGATCAGCAGCTCGTCGGTGTGCAGGCGGGGGTTGTGATTGCCCAGGTGCTCCACCTTCAGGTGCTGGATCGGCTGGATGACGCCCGGGGCGATCAGCAGCAGCTTCTTGTCGATGCCTGCCAGCTTCTTCAGGGCGTTTAAGAGGCAGGCGGAGGCGGCGCCCAGGAGGGAACTGGTCTTGCCGGTGACGATGCTGCCGTCCGGCAGCTCGATGGCCATGGCGGGGCCGCCGGTCTCTTCTGCGCGCTCCAGCGCGGCGGCGACCACGGGGCGGTCCTGCGGCCCGGTGCCGAGAGAGTTCATGATGAGCTCGATCTTGCGCACTTCGTTCTGGCTGCTGAGCCCCTGGCGGGCGGAGACAGCCGCGGAGTAGTAGCGGCGGATGATCTCCTGGCGGCTTGCCTCCCGGCAGGCCTCATCGTCCACAATGCAGTAGCCGGCCATGTTGACGCCCATGTCCGTGGGGCTCTTGTAGGGCGTTTCCCCGTAGATCTGACGGAACATGGCCGCCAGCACGGGATAGATCTCCACGTCCCGGTTGTAGTTGACGGTGGTGACGCCGTAGGCCTCCAGATGGAAGGGGTCGATCATGTTCACATCGTCCAGGTCCGCGGTGGCGGCCTCATAGGCCAGGTTCACCGGGTGTTTGAGGGGCAGGTTCCAGATCGGGAAGGTCTCAAACTTGGCATAGCCCGCGGCCACGCCCCGCTTGTGCTCGTGATAGAGCTGGCTGAGGCAGGTGGCCATTTTGCCGCTTCCCGGCCCGGGAGCGGTGACCACGATCAGGCTGCGCTCGGTCTCAATGTATTCGTTGCGGCCGAAGCCCTCGTCCGACACGATCAGCGGGATGTTGGAGGGGTAATCGGGGATGATGTAGTGCTTATAGGTTTTGATGCCCAGCGCGCCGAGCCGGGCCATGAACTTGTCGGCAATGGCCTGCCCGCGGTAGTGGGTGATGACCACGCTGCCCACATAGAGGCCGATGCCGCGAAAGGCGTCGATGAGGCGGAGGGTATCCTCGTCATAGGTGATGCCCAGGTCGCCCCGGCGCTTGCTGCGCTCGATGTCGTCAGCCGAGATGGCGATGACGATTTCCGCCTCGTCCTTCATCTCCAACAGCATCTTCACTTTGCTGTCCGGCGCAAAGCCCGGCAGCACGCGGGAGGCATGGAAGTCGTCAAACAGCTTGCCGCCGAATTCCAGATACAGCTTGCCGCCGAACTTGGCGATGCGGTCACGGATGTTCTGAGACTGGAGCTTCACGTATTTTTCGTTGTCAAATCCCATTCTGTTCATTTGTTCATCCTCATGTCTCTGTTTCCGGTTCTTTTCTACACAGCAAAACATTTTAGCACAGAACCCGGAGCAGGACAAGAAACAAAGCGGAGACAAAAAGCGGAAAACAGGGGACGCATTTTTTGCCCGGAACGGACTTTTTTTATTCATATTCTTATGGTATACTCTATTCTGTATCATTCCGTGCGTTCCGCCCTCCCTGATGGCGCGGACGCCGACAGCAGAGGAGTAAGCTATGGGATTTTTGACCAGGCTCTTCGGCAGCTATTCTGACCGGGAACTGAAACGGATCTATCCGATCGCAGATAAAATCGAAAAGCTGGAGCCCGCGATGCAGGCGCTGACGGACAGCGAACTGCGGGACAAGACGGAGGAGTTCAAGGACCGCCTGCAAAACGGCGAGACGCTGGACGACCTCCTGCCCGAGGCCTACGCCGCCGTGCGCGAGGCGAGCTGGCGCGTGTTGGGGCTCAAGCCCTTCCGGGTGCAGCTCATCGGCGGCATCGTGCTGCACCAGGGCCGCATCGCCGAGATGAAGACCGGCGAAGGCAAAACGCTCGTCGCCGTGCTGCCCGCCTACCTCAACGCCCTCACGGGCGAGGGCGTGCACATCGTCACCGTCA
>CAMKAP010000026.1 GCA_946410505.1 uncultured Clostridia bacterium | reverse complement strand
ACAGGTACACCCCGCTGATCTTCTCCGGCCCATCGGTAAAGCAGACGATCTGCTGGCCCTCCTCGGTCTCGTAGATCCAGATCCGCTGATACTCACTGGGAGCCACGTAGTGGATCATGCCGGTATAGAGCGCGTCCTTTGGGATGCAATAGGTCTTGAGGATCTTGCTCTCTGCCTCTCCATCCCAAACCTCCACGCCATTATCGTAGACCGTATGTCTGTCTTGCGTGGTCTTGGACGTTGCGTAACGCAGGCCGTACTGCTCCGCCAGGTGGGAAAGCTCTGCGTCAATGTCTTCATAGCCCTCCTGGCCGTAGACGCCGGTAAAGCTTGACCCGTAGAAGGTGGCGATAAAGAAGTCCTGGAACTCCCGGGCAGCGGAAAACATGGGGCTGTTATAGAAGTCCTCCAGCCGCTGGGCAGCCTCCCGGTTATCCTCCGCGCCGCGAGGTGTGCTGACAATCTGCTGCACTGCGTCGTTCTTCTCACAGAGGGCGGCAAAGTCGATCCGATCCGCTATATACTCCGCCATCGCGTCCCGATCCGCAAGACCAGCCCGTTCCAGGCTCGCCTGGTCCGGCAAATTTCGGAGCTGTAGAGCCACGAAGGTCTCCCCGTCGGCGGAGAGATACCAGAGCTCCGTCCGATTGGAAAAGCTCACGATGTTGACAGTCTGTCCCATGGCGGTCACAAAGTCCCGCTCGCTATAGTCCTGCAGTCGGGTGACGCCGCCGTAGGGATACAGCGCTCCGGTAGAAAAACGGCTCAGTACATAGTCGAGCGAGAATTCGTCCAGGTTCAGGAATCCCTCTGCCTTAAAGGAGCCGTCGGCGAACACGTAGCCGCCGGTAAAAGCAGCTTCCCCTTCTGTCAGGAAGGGCTGAATGCCTGTGAGGGCCGTCAGGCGCTCCATGCTGTCTGCGGTCACGCTCTCGGAATAGAGCTCAAGGTCGTAGGTTTCCGCGATTTCATAGAGCTTGTCCGCAGCTTCCGGCGTCAAGGCCCAATACAGCTGGCAGGTCTTGCGCTTTTGGTCGTTCCCCTGCAGGAAGGAGAGGCTGTAGTCCCCCGGGTCGTTTCGATGCTCGTCTTGCCAGATCCACCATTCACCGGTGCCCTCATAGGTTTTGGTTCCCTTGAGGCCGTTGGGCACCACAACGACCTTTTCCGTCCCCTCCACGGGGAAAATGCGCTCCCTTAGCCCCAGCAGTCCCATGGCATAGGCGGTGGCGCCCAGCAGCGCCGTGATCACCGCCGCGATCAGCAGAGTTCGCAGAAGCTTTCTTTTGCCGGTTTTGCGTTGTTTTCTTTTGGTCAGCCCCAGCGCGGCATCCGCCTTCAGGACGAAGCTGTCTGGGATCTGGCCCAGGTTTTCAAAGAGATACAAGCTGTTTTCCATTCCATTCTCCCTCCTTTTCCAGCTCCTGTACCAGCTTCTTTCGGGTGCGGTAGAGCGCGGTCCTCACCGTGGCGGGCTTCATGCGCAGGCGCTGGGCAATCTCCTCCGCCGTCAGCACGTAGAAGTACCGACCCACGAAGATCACCTGATCCCGCTCTGGCAGCTTTTTCAGGAAGCGGCCCAATAAGCGGCCCAGTTCCCGTGCCTCCACCGTTCGCTCCAGATCGAAGCTACTGGGCAGGCACTCGCTCAGCTCCTCCAGAGTTGTCGCGGCCACACCGCCGCCCCGCTTGAGACTGCCCTTCCTGCGCAGGCGGCTCACGGCGATGTTCCGAGTGAGCTTACCCAGAAAGGCTTTGAGACTGTTTGGCCGGGAAGGCGGCATGGCGTTCCAGGCGGCAAGCCAGGTGTCATTCACGCTTTCCTCCGCGTCCTCTGTGTTCCGCAGCAGGTTGTAGGCCACGGTGTGACAGTAGGGGCCATAGACGCCCGCCGTCTCCGGGATCGCCCGCTCCGACCGCTGCCAGTACAGATTGACGATGTCTTGGTCTGTCATATTCTGACCTCCCTTCACCCTAACAGTCGCAAAGAGGACGCTAAGTGTTCGCGTTTTTTTGAGAGAATTGGATAATTCGAAAGCAACTCCCGCCTAGCGGCGGGCTGTCTCTGCATGACGTATGGGATCATTCAAGCGGAAATGTCTTTCCACCAACCGTAATGCTGACGACCTGATCAAGATTGATCGTGCCGTTTTTGAATAGATACACATCATAGACCGATCCGTTCCAATATTCCGACCGATCGGCAGCCAAATTGGTTCGAACACTTCCGTCTGTAAAATGGATCTGCGCCTCCAGTTCGAGCTTGTCCCTTGCTCTTGCCCATGGGAGCCAGCGAAGGTCATCTTGTGATTCAACGGGGTAAACGCTTTCCATGTCGTCGTGCGTGACGAGCCATGTGATACCTTCGGCATAAATATCCGCCCCGATAATCTGACCCGCGCCTCCAGACTCAGGCTCTTCAAAGGAAACCGGCTCCGGAAATCTGACGCTTATCACGCGCTGTTGGGTTAATGTGACAGTGACAGGGCCGTAGCTCGCGCTTTCATGGATCTGCGCATTATTATCTGTATAGCCCAGCGCAACACGGATTTCCACTGCTTCATTGTCTCTGAACTTCATGTTCGGCAGCGAAGCGCGAAGCGTCAGCGTTTGTGTTTCGGGATCGTACTCATCCCGATAGAGTGTATGCAGATTGACAAGGATGCCATAGTATTCCCCGTCCACATAAAGATAGGGCCAGAACACACGATCATCCCGGTTCTCCCTGTCTCTCAGATTTTCATGATCCAAACAGGCAATCATGTCTTCTGAAACGGGGCTGATGTTGAAAAACATGATTTGATAGTCGCCGTTATTCATGGTGGACAGGAGCGTTAGGCCGCCTTCCGCAGCACCCTCCTCCGGCACCGCAAACTCCACATAGTCTGTCACATTGTTTTCATCAATCTGCAGTTCATAACGCAACTTTTCCTGCCGCTGCCGATGGATGCTTATGCCGATGGCATAAGCCACGGCGCTCAGGCCGAGGATCAGCGCGGCAGCGAGGGTAAAGGTGATGATGCGTTTCGCTTGCAGATGCTTTGCCGACGCTTTACTTTGGAGCATGTCTCCCATGCTTTGCAAATACTCATCCTGCGCGTCGTTTAGGTTCGTCAGAAAATCAAGCCTTGTCATAGTCATAGCCCTCCCTGGCAAGAAATACGTTGAATCTTTGTCGGGAACGATAGAGCATGGTCTTGATTTTACTGGCTGAAAAACCGGTATGCTTGCTGATCTCTTCGACGGACGCAAAAGCCCAATAGCGGGCCAGAAACACATCCCTCTCCGATTTCGTCAGCGTGTCCAGAAAGGCCCGGATCAGTTCTCTCAGGGCGGCCGATTCTTCGATTTGATCCGCCCCTTCGTCCGGCAGGCAGTCCGAAAGCTCCTCAAAAGCCAGCGTGACCTGACCGCCGCCGCGCTTGATGCGGTTTTCCCGTCGGATGATGCCCAGCGCCAAGCGGCGTGTAATCTTGCCGAGGAAAACGGAAAGAGGATCGGGATGGTGCGGCGGAATCGCGTTCCACGCACCGAGCCAGGTGTCATTGACGCATTCCTCCGAATCCTCGCGGTTGTTGACGATGCGGTGAGCGACGCTGTAGCAATAGTGCCCGTATTTTGAGGCTGTCTCTGGGATGGCCTGTTCCGATCTTTGCCAGTAAAGATCCACGATTGTGGAGTCATCCATGTTCTATCCCTCCTTGTTGTTGAGCGCTCTCACCCATATACTTGCCGTTTGCGGCGCTGCGGTTGCAGGTTTTTTCTTTTTTTATCTTTAATCTCCGCTGAGTTGCAGCTTCGCGTCGTAAAACTCGATATAGTCAAGCTCACGCAGCGAAATAGGTACTTGCCATACGAACGAGTAGGCGTAAGCTTCGTTGTCCGGCATTAGGTAACCAGAGCCAGTGGATGTTTTGACCTTAGTGCCATCAGTGAGTACAGCAGTTATACTCCATCCCCCTTCATAGCCCGCATCCATTACAAAACTGATTCCAGTGGATGTTATTGATATATCCCTTATTTTCAGGTCAACGGAGCGGCTCGGAAGAAAGTTGCTGACATAGGTTTTGCCTTGTACTATGGCACTCTCGACAGAAAGAGAAGACGGAAACAAATCGGCATCCAATGCAATTTCAAATTCCCAATGCCCATCGTAGTTGCGCAGTGCGGCTCCGTCAACGCCACTTTCTACCAGTCCTCCCAACTCAACAGACATTACACAGTCACCGCGCATAATATCCGCAACGGGCAGCCCACCATCATATTTCACAACAATGTACGCTTGGTTTGTCGCCGGGTCAACCATGTAGAAGCTCTGAGATACGCCTCTATCGCCAGGTAATTGTCCGTCTGCCGAGGTCAAGTCACACCAAAATGTGTCAAATCCATACTTGGCATCAGCAGATAGCTTTACGTCATCAATACATACGGTGAAAAGTAGGACTGCGCTACTGTCACCTAATGTGATTGATTGCGCTGTCACGGTGATTCCGTTATCTTTAGCTGACAAGCCTACTTCGCCAGTCAAGTCCATAATAGTTTGAGCTTGCGCCTCACTTATGTCTTTTCCGGTTGACGCTCCCCATTGATTTCCGAACCAACCGAGAATGTTGTCAAGCGCCCCGGCTGCTGCTAATGCTGTAACGCCCAGCGCCAGGATCAGCGCTGCGGCCAGGGCGAAGGTGATCAACCGCTTTTTGCTCATGACTCCGATCCTTTCCGGGGAGCGGCTGCGCTGTTTGGGATCGTACTGAGCCGCCTCGGCAATAAACCGATCGTCAATATCGCCGATGATGTCCCAAAGCTGTTCCCGTGTCATTCCAGCAAACCCTCCTCTTTCAAATAGCGATATAGTCTTTCACGAGTACGGAAAAGACGAACGGAGATCCGGCGGCTGTTGCCGTTGATTTGTTCGGCAATATCCGAAACGGAATCCGCATACCAATAGCGCCGCACAAAGCAAAATCGATCCTCATAGCTGAGGGTATCCAGAAAGCGGTTGACTGCAGCGGAGAGCTCCTTTGCCTCAAGTTCAGATTCCACATCGACAGTAGACGGAATGCACTCCGCCAGCTCATCCAAAACAAGATCGTATTGACCGTTGCGCTTGCGTGCGGTATTGCTGCGGTACTTCACAGACGCAAGATTACGGGCAATGCGGCAAACATAGCTGATCAGGGAATTTGGATTCTGAGGCGGGATCGTATTCCATACTCCCAGATAGGTATCGTTCGTACACTCTTCCACATCCTGCGTGCGTCTCAGGATATTGGCTGCCGTTTTCCTTACGGCCGCGCCGTATTTTCGGTCCAGCTCTTCAATGGCCTGTTCCGAGCGCTCATAGAACAGGTTGATGATCTGTCTGTCCTCCAATTTCGTCACTTCCTTTCCGCCTCGCCCTACAAGTATGTATTCGGGTGCGGATATTTCGTGGAGTACAAAATTTTAATAAAAATGGCCCGCCGCTCATGATATAGAGAGGCGGGCGTCCTTTATTCAACCCAATAGCCTTTGCCCCAGGCGGTTTTGACCATGGCAAAGGGTTTATGGTCATGTAGCTTTTCCCGAATATGCCGGACGTGAACAGCTAGGCAGTCGCTTCGCCCGATGGATACCTCGTCTTGCCAGACCGCGTCAGACAGCTCCTGCGCGGGCACAACACGTCCTCTGTTTTCCATAAGAAAGCGGAGAATGGCAAACTCCGTGTTGGTCAGAGGGATAGGCTCTCCGCGAAGAGTGCATCTTTGCCTGAGCGGATCGAGTGTGATATCTCTGTGCCGTAAGCTGTTGGTTGAGCAAAGCATGGTATCCAAGCAAAATCATTCCTTTCAAAAGGCCGGGGCGAGGATTTGGCTCGGCTCCCCGTCGATCAGGCAGTCAATCCGAAGAAGTGGATGATAATAGCCTTTCCCGTCAATACTCCATGTGAGTTCAGCACTCCGACATTCGAGCTGACGGATCTGCGCAGCATATGTTCCATCCAGGATAGAGAAGCGACCTTGTCGCAGCGCTTTTTCCAGCCCTGCTGTATCCAAGGCAGCACCGTCCGAGCCACGCTGGAGAACGTTGACCTTCATTGATATCTTAGTGATGCTGTCTGCACCGCTTGTTACCTGGATCATCCCATCATAGAGCATGCCGCTTGATGGGACGAAGTGCCAGACAAGACTGTTTTCTCCCACTTCACTTGGCTCCGGGAACGAATAACCCGCGTGTTCCAGTACCTGCAAAGCCGTATCTGCTGCGGTCCCCTCTGTAGGCAGCCCGTTTGGAATGTTCAGATCAAACTGACCGGTGTAATAGTACCAAAGGTACTCGTTAGAGCCTTCAGCCCGGAAGACCGCAAGATCGTCATAGACATCCGAAGAATCCGCTTTCCTTGCCCGGCCGAGCGCTTCAAACAGGCGATCGGCAGTCGCTTCTGCCTCGCTTCTCGGCGGGCGGACAAGCTGATAGATAGTCACGCTCGCGGGCAGTTGCCCGTCCAGCGCCTCAAGCTTAACCTCCTGCGGCTTCCCGTGTGTATGGTCAGGGAAATCCTGCCGCACGAATCCACAGGGGCGCGCAGACAGCCACAGCAGTCCGGCAGCAAGGGCAGCTACAGGCAGTATCGCTGCGAAGGCTGATGTCAGCGCCGGCTTTCGGCTCTTGAGGTTTGTATAGCACTCTCCGAGGCACAATCCCCAGATCGCGCCGAGGCTATTTGCGAGCAGGTCGTCGATGTCCATCGCGCCAAGCCGTGCAACGTACTGTGTGCATTCGATCAGCAAAGGGAACAGAATCGCCAGCAAATAGAGCCGCTTTTTCTTTTTTATGCTCTGCGCGTGCCAGACGAGAAGCAATCCAAGCGGAACAAAGGCAAGAATATTGAGGGCTAGCTGGATTGCCGCATGCCTGTCAGCGCTGGTAAGGGCCTCATGGAGCGCTTCAAACGGATGTATATTACTTGCATGAATCAAAGGCGAGCGGTTGCCGAACACAACAAGTGCCAGAATGCAAAGATACCACAGTGTCAAAAAACACTTGATTCGAAAAGACTTATCCAGTTCTCGCTTTTTCCAAGGCCGCAGCACAAAAAGAACATAAAGCAGTCCGGACAACAGCAGAGAAATGAGGCCATATTTCCCGCCGATCTGCAAATAGTGTTTCAGAGAAGCCATACCTACACCCCTTTTTCTGCTGTATTTTACCATATCTGGCACGAGACTGTCCCTTAAGCTTTCTTAACGTCTCAGCCCTGTTCGGCGACGTAGAGCCTTGCGCTGCTTTGGATACGGTCGGCTGCCTCGTCAAGGCTGATCTGGCCGCCGAAATAGGCCCGCGCGTTCGTCTTGATCATGTCAAGCAGCGTTTCGTCGCAGCGCACCAGCTTGTCCGTCGCATACACAAGCTCCCGCAGTCTTTGCGCGTCGTCGGCGTTGAAGTTATCAAAGCCCTGCACGATCTGATCCGAGATGCTTGCCTGCAAAGCGGCCTCAAAGCTGCTTTGCAGCACGGGAATTCCGTTCATGATATCACTCTCCGCGGCGTTTGTCAGCAGCAGACGGATGAGCTGCCACGCGCCGTCCGGGTGCTGAGAGGAAGCCATAATGCCGAGGCGCGTCGCCGCGCCTGCCGTTGTCCGAAATTGATCCGGGCCGGTTCCGAGCTGGATGAAATAACAGCCGCTGCCGCTCGTGCCGGGGAAGCCGCAATAAACGTAATCGTCCTGCAGCGCCATGCGGATCGTCGCCCCGGTGTTCGCGGCAAGATCCCAGCTCATATAGAGAAGCTGCGGATCTTCAGTATATTCGGCACTGTAAGGCGCGTCCTTCACGAGCTGCAACCATGCCTTGAATTCCGGGCTGTCGAAGGAACTGCTGCCGTTTTCCCAATCCACGAACTCCGCCGTGGCCATCTTGGCCAGCATGTCCAGAAGAACCTCCCGGTCCTGCCATGAGGGGAAAAGCTGCCAGTTGTCCGGCATTTCCCGCATCTGCTCTGTCGCTTCCTCCACCGTCCAGGCGTCGCGTCCTGGGAAGCGATCCGGGTGCGCGGCAAAGCCGATGAGAGTGACCCGCGCAGTCAGTTCATAGAGCCTGCCGTTTTTCAGCATGGCGTTCAGCAGGGGCTGAATGAAATCCTCCCGGCTCAGGTCAGGGTCTGCATCAAGATACGGAAGCATATCCAGGAGCAGACCACTGTCCAGACTGAGCTCCGGCAGTCCGGCGGTGTCCAGAATGTCGATGCCGCTGCCTGTGGCAAGCTCAATGAGGCGCTTGTCTCGCTGTCCTTCAGCGTCGAAATCGAGCTTCTGGATCTCCACCTTGTAGTCGGGATTCGTATTGTTGAAGCGGATCACGGCGTCCAGCAGGTCACGGGAAATGCCGGTTTCCGGATCTATCAAAAAGCCAGCCTGCGCACCGCCAAAGCTGCCCAGAACGAGCGTCTGCCGCTCCTTGATCATTCCTTGCGTAACTTTGATCACGGATTTTCCATCCATGACAGGATAGAAAAAGTCCCCGGCGCTGTTTTCAAACAGCGCATACCCACCCTTGCTGGCATAGCTCAATGCCACGTCGATCCAGCGGAAAAGCCGTTCCTTTACCGCACCGCTCTCCGGGTCGATCTCACAGACCGTACCATCCACGCTGTTGAGCCAGCGGCCGTTTTCACTGAAAAAGCTGCCTGCAAACTCCAGCTCCCGCGCGGGACTGAAGCTCAGGGTTTCAGGGGAAAAGCTGCAGGTGCCCACGACATAGTTCTGCCCTTCCATGTGCCCCGTGTGATACAGGCGCTCCGTTCCGGAGCGTAGGCTGCTTTGAAAGACAGTGCCCTGCAGATCTAACTTCTGCTGCAGATTCATCTCTCGGTCTACGACATAGCCCTGTTCACCGGCGCAGAGGATCGCCCGGTTTTCATCTAAAGCAAGGATTCCCGAAAAATACAGACCGGAAGCCTCTGTTGACTCGCCACCCGAAAATGGGATCACCTGTACGCTGCCGGTGCTGCCCTGCGTTCTGTCGCAGAAGTACATCCAATATTGAGACTCCATCGACTGCTCGGTTCGGCTCTCCAACAGCGCCCAGACCGCATTGCCCGAGACGGACAGACCACGCAGCGCAACGGAACCGGGGATCGCGTTGCTGTCATAGGTAAGCAGCGTCCAATCGTCGTTTACGGTATCATAGCAGCCGATCAGGGCTTCGCCCGTGTAGCCGGAGAGGAACAGCGTGTCTCCTTGCGCATCCCATTCGCTGTTTACCCTGCCGAGCTCTTTGGGGGCGGAGATTTCCGAGGGGATGTAGCCGGGAACGGCGTTCCCCTCGACGACCAGTTCGGCAGGCTGTTCCGTCTGCTTGCCGCAGGCGGAAAGGGAGAGTATCATCAGGCATGCAAGAAGCATGCAAATCAGTTTTTTGCTCATAGCAGAAACTCCTTCACTTATATAAACGCTTTTTTTCGTGCTTTGGTTACAAATCATTTGTCGCTTCAGTCATGCTCGGCCACATACAGACGGATCTTCGACTCCATCTGCGTGACCGTTTCATCCAGATTGCGCTGTCCTGAAAAGTAGGCTTCGGCCAGCGGCAATAATACTGTCAGAAGTCCTTCGTGCTTGAAACTTGGGACGTCGATCCCGTAGACGATCTCCCGCAGGCGCTGTGCGTCCTGCTCGGTAATCGGATAGTCCTGATCTTCAAGTCCCTTTTGCAGATGCGCCTCAAAGAGATCCTTCAGCACCGGAAAATCGTCGAAGCCGCCAGGTGCGTCCCGGCCAAAGATGTCGCCGTAATAGGTGAAGAGAGCGTAGCGCATGAAGCGCCAGGCTTCCTCCTTGTGCGTGCTGTCAGCCAGCATACCGGTGTTAAAGAAACCCGCTCCCTGCATGACATAAAAGCCGCTGCTTTTCTGCGCGGGCCAGCCGACCAGCTCGGCGTCATCGGAGATATAGGTGCGAATGGCCGGAAGCCGTCCGCAGGCGCCGATCTCTTCGTGCCGGACACCCAGGCTCGGCGCGTCCTTGCAAAACTGCAGCCATCCTCTCAGAACTGCCGTATCCACGTCATTTCCGTTCACCACGTCGTTTTCGATCACAGGGAAGGCCTCACGGAAGTTCTGCATAGCACCGGGAACCGGAAAAACGTCGTCCACATCAGGGGCCGGGCCAAGAGCTTTTTCATATTCCTCAAAGCTCAAGCCCGACTGTGCCGCGCCATCATAATCCAGTACCGCACTGAGGAAGAAAGACGGCGTGAGCGTATAGAGCTTGCCGTCTTCCGTCATGGCCTCCAGTACGGCGGGGATGAAGTCATCCGCGGAAAGCTCCGGGTCGCGCTCAAGAAAAGGCAACAAATCTTCCAGATACAACGACTGCTCGCCGCCCAGCGCGAGAGAAACCGTGTCGATCATATCCGGTCCTTGCCCGGCCATAATCTCCACGCGCAGCTTGTCCCAGGACCCGAATTCGTATACGCGGGTTTCCACCCGGCAGTCAGGGCTTTGCTCGTTGAACTGCCGGATCATGGTGTACAGCGGCCCATCCACATAAGCGGTCGCCAGTGTGATCACCGTTTTTTCCTCCTCCGGCAGCGGGGAGACGGGCAAGGACGTTTCCAGCGGTTCCGGCACGCTTTCGCCGGGATCGGCGGCCACTGGCTTTTCGCTCTGCTTGCTGCAGGCGGCCAATGAGAGTATCATGGAGAGCGAAAGAATCAGACATAGGATCTTTCTGGTCATGTTTACGACCTCCTTTCACGCATAAGAACGCGGCATCAGAAGGCTTTGTCGCACGAAAAATTTTTATTTTTTCCTGTGCGACAAAATGCCGGGTGCGCGCGTTCTTAATGGTGAGAGATCATATAGAAAGAGGGAATCTCGAGTTGAAAGAAGCAAGGCTACTGCGGCGCTTACAAAATGGAGAAAGCGCAGCCTTGGGCGAGATCATGGAGTTGTATACTCCTTATATTGCCGCTATCGTGAGGAATATCATCGACCCGCCTCTGCAGGAAGAGGATGTGGAGGAGGTCGTGGCCGATGTGTTTTTATCTCTTTGGAAGAATGCCGCTGATATAGAAGACGGCAAGCTCCGCCCCTGGCTCGCTGCCGTGACACGAAACCGCGCCAAAGATAAGCTCCGCGCGCTGCATCTGAATCTTCCGTTGGAGGATGATGCCCTGGAGCTAATCGCGGATGGACCCGAAACCGAGGCCGTACGGCAGGAGGCCATTCAGGCGACAAAGGAAGCGGTAGACTCTCTTGGAGAGCCGGATCGCTCCATTTTCCTGCGATACTATTACCTGTATCAAAAGACCGATGAGATTGCCGCCGCCATGGGCATAAAGCCGTCCATCGTCCGGAACCGGCTCTCCCGGGGTCGGGAAAAGCTGAAAACACGTTTGGTGGAAAGGGGGCTTTGCTATGAAGCTGAGTATTGCTGATCTCGTGGAAAACTGCTCTGCGGAGGAACTCATGATCGGAAAAGAAGAAAGAGAACTGACCGAGCGCGTCAAAGCGCGGGTGCTGGCCGAAATCGAAGCAGAAAGCAAAGCAGCCAAGCCGAAGAAAGAAATCGTGCATATCCGTTCCAGACGGGTCATTACCTTCGCCTTTGCCGCGGCGCTGCTCCTTTCTCTTGGCATCGTAGCCTATGCGATCAGCAGCATCCACGCGGCGCGGCAGCAGGAGCTGCGCACAGAGAGGAATCTGAACGAGCACCAAACGGAAAGCTATGTGGAATATGAGACCCCCGATGAATCTACGCCTGGCGTCGTGCTGCTCTCGACCATCAACGATGGGGAGTTTCAGGAGGTCTATGTCAACGTGTCCCCGGTAACGGAGGAAGAGATAGCGGGCTACCCCGAGCAGCCGATCTCTTTCCGCTGGCAGATCGTGGGCTCAGACCTGAAAGGCTTTGCCGATCCCTGGATCAGACCGGGCAGCTCAGCACACACCCCGGAGGCGCTCCGGGCACTCGTTCAAAGGGACGCCTATGACGCCGAAACACAGACGCTGACGCTTTGCTGCCATGTTTTCTCAGAATCGCTGGCGGACTTTCTGGAAGGCAGCGGTGCAGACGCAGCAGAACTTGAACTGTTTCTGGCCGAGGACTATGTAGCGACACGGAGCTTTGGCAGCGTTTCGCTGACGCCGACAGACGAGGATCGCCGCAGCTTCGATTTCGGAAGCGTAAGCTGGAAAGACGATGAAAGCGGCAAGGAGGTCGAGCTGATCGGTCTGGAGCTCACACCGATCAGCAGTGTCTGGCATCTTCGCTATCCGGCGGCTGAAGCTGTTTATACGGGCAGCGATCTTGAACTGCAGAAAGCTTGGCTGCGGGTGGAAGACAGCATCTGTATGAACGCGCGGATCATCTTTTCCGACGGCAGCAGTATGGTCACCAATGGCGCGCTGAGCGCCCGCTATGAAGATGGCGTGGTCAGTCTGTATACCGGGTGGCCACGGGCGATTGACATTACTGATGTACAGCAGATCGTCCTGGGTGATCTGGTTTTGTGGGAAAACAAATGATGTAAAGATGCAACAAGCGGGAGCGACGGATCGCTCCCGCTTGTTGCTCTAAAAGGTGTTTATTTACTCTGCTCTGAAACATAGATGCTCATCCGGCTTTGAATGATGCTGGCGGTTTCCTCCGCGCTGCGCTGACCTGCCAGGAAAGGGGCTATTTCCGTGCTGACGATCTCAAACGCTGTCTCGTCGTACATGGTCGTATGCTCCATTCGCCGCAGCAGCTCCTGAAACTGCGTGATCTCCGCCTCGGTCATAGGGCTTCTTAGCCCGTCATACCAGTCAGACCACTCCTGGTTCGGGTCGATATGTCTGGCCTCGTCGATCAGCTTCTCCATCAGGGGCCGATCATTGGGAATACCCATATGCGGATCCGTATTCGGATGCAGCAGCCAGTATTTCAGAAAGTGCCAGCAAAGCTCCGGGTGTGCCCCGTTCTTCATCACGCCGATCGGATAGGAAACTCCAAAATCAGAACCACAGCTTCCGTCCGTCGTGGGCCAACCGATGATGCAGACAGGCTGTCCAACATGGCGGCTCTCGCTTGCAAGAGCCGTTACGCCATCAATCATGGTCATCTCCGTCACAAGTACGCCATCGCCCATCAGGTTCATGCCGAAGATCATGTTTTCCGGGTCCTCCGGCGTTGCGCGCATGTCCCGGCAGGCTTCCAGGGTTCGGATAAACTGGGGGTTATTGAAATCACAGGTTCCGTTCTCCCAATCAATTGCCTGGCGCAGATATCTGGTCACACTCATACGCAGAAAGTAGTCCTGCGTCAGGTTGTAGATCACCATGTGGTCTTCGGGCGTCTTGGCATCGATCCGCAGGTAATCGTCAAAGCTCCAGCCCCAGGCATCCCCAAAACGACTGCACAGCCCAAGGCGCGTTTCTATGGAAAAGCGGTTCGTCATCACATAAAGTCCGCCGCAGTCGTTGCGGATCGCATCCGCCAGGACAATGTCTTCCACGCCCAGATCGGGATCTGCTTCCAAGTCCTGTGTGAGATCTCGCAATAGCCCCTGCCGGATGAAGGGAAACGGAGAAAGGCTGCCGTTCAAGACCAGCATATCCGGCGCACTGCCGCTGATGATCCCGGTATTGAGCTTGGTCAATGCCTGCTCTGCTGTGAGGCTGCCGCCCTCGGATAGATCCAGGAGCTTCACATAGCAGTCCGGATTTACAGCGTTGAAGGCCGTGATGCTCTGGATCACATCGGAATAATAGGTGGTAGGGTCCAGCTCACGATCCAGGGCGTCCTGTGTGGGCAGGACAGCAAGAGTCAGCATGATTTTCGGCTTGATGTCTGATGGCTCGCACGGCACCAGCTGCATCGCTTGAGCGAAAGCTCCTCCCAGCAGGAATCGCCCATCACCCAGCGCTTTCGCTTGCTGCATTCCGCTGACGCTGAGCAGACACTCGTCCCACAGCACAATGGGTCGTGTCTCACCGTCAAGCTCCATGTGAAACAGCCCTTCGGGCAGGATTTGAAGGAAGGGGCTCTCCGCGTCGCCGCCGCATACGAATCCCTTGTCATAGACGAATTGCTCCGTCAACATGCATTGATCCGTATCAATGGCGCTGATCGTGCCGCCGCTGGCCTGTTCCTCAAAGAAATAGACTTCACCGTCTCCGCCCAGGATCAGCTCGCCTTCCCACTCGCCGTGAGGGATCGAGCAGATCAGCTCACCTTCCAAGTCGTAAACACGGATCGCGTTGCTGCAGTTCAAATAGATGTGTCCGTTGCTGTTCTCAATGCGTCCCGGGTAACAGTCCTGAGGCATTTCCAGCCGGAATTGCTTTTGAGGCTCTCCATCATAGGAATAGAGCTTCATGTTGAAAAACCAAGTGTCGCCGTCCCTCTCATCTTCCTGAAGCCAAATGCCTTCTTCTCCCTTGGATAGGCAATAGGCCATGCCCTCGCAGGAGAAGAGCTCTTCACCATCCCGATAAACTATCGTTTTTCCCACGGAGGGATGATCCATGGAATAGATTTGTCCTTCCCGGCAGAACTGGATGTCTCCGGGCAAATCAAGGGGCTCCATTCGATAACAGCCGCCTTGCCCCAGCCAAGCACCGGTAGAGAGATCTACCGGAACCAGGCTCTGATCAGAC
>CAMKAP010000025.1 GCA_946410505.1 uncultured Clostridia bacterium | reverse complement strand
GGTAGGCGCATCCGCCCGCTATTCCTGCCTCCACGCCCCCGTCGAAACCAGTACACCCCCGTATTGTCAAAAGGAACTTGCTGCGCTGCAGGCACATACACCCTGTCATTCTGAGGAGCGACGCGACGAAGAATCTCCTTTCTGCCTTTCGCCGCGGCAAAATGATCCTTCGACTCCGCTTCGCTCCGCTCAGGATGACAGACTGATCCAGCATCATAAAGGACGCAAAGTCAGCAAAAAGTTTCAGCACTTCTCCGGCTCGGGATACTCGACGCCGAAGGTCTCGACCGTGACCTTTTTCATGACCTGGGGGATCCGGGGCCGGTCGTTATAATCGGTACGCACGGCGCAGATCCGGTCCACGGCCTCGATGCCCTCGGTCACCTTGCCGAAAGCCGCGTACTGGCCGTCCAGATGGGGAGAATTCTCATGCATGATGAAGAACTGGCTGCCGGCGGAGTTGGGGGCCATGGTGCGGGCCATGGAGAGGACCCCGCGGTCATGCTTGAGATTGTTCTGGAAGCGGTTGGCCGTAAACTCGCCCTTGATGCTGTAGCCGGGACCGCCGACGCCGCTGCCCTTGGGGTCGCCGCCCTGGATCATGAAGCCGGGGATGACCCGGTGGAAGATCAGGCCGTCATAAAAGCCCTTGGAGACCAGGGAGATAAAGTTGTTGACGGTGTTGGGCGCGATCTCGGGAAAGAGCTCCGCTTTGATCACGTCGCCGTTTTCCATTTCAAAGGTCACAACAGGATTGCTCATTCGTAGTTCCTCTCTTTCATCATTCGGTCAATATCGCGTCTGGACTGCCGCTCGGCGTCGCTGTCGCGTTTGTCATAGAGCTTTTTGCCCTTGCAAAGCCCCAGTTCCACCTTCACGCGGCTGTCCTTGAAATACAGGGAAAGGGGCACCAGCGCCACGCCGTCCTGCATGACGCGGGCGTTGAGCTTCAAAATCTCCCGCTTGTGCATCAGCAGGCGCCGGGGCCGCACCGGGTCCTTGTTGAAAATATTTCCGTGCTCATAGGGGCTCACGTGCATGGAGCGCACAAAAAGCTCCCCGTCCTTGATGGTGCAATAGGAATCCTTCAGGTTCACCTGCCCCGCGCGGATGGACTTGACCTCCGTACCGGCAAGCTCAATCCCCGCCTCAAAGCGCTCGAGCACGAAATAGTCGTGAAAAGCCTTGCGGTTGTCCGCTATTTTCTTGGTGCCCTTCTGCTTCGGCATGGATCTCACTTCCTTTCGGGGCAGTATATTCTACCATGTTTCCCTGCAAAAAGGAAGCACTTTTTGCAGGCTCAGAGTTTCAGGATCTCCGCCGAGCAGGGGCCGATGCTTCCGTTGACAAAGCCCTTGCCGGCCGCCGAACAGTCGGCGCTGTAGCGGGCGATGCTCTCGCCGCGGTTGACGACCGTGAGGTATGCGCCGTTTTCCGCGGGCAGCCCGAACACGTCCTTCCCGCCCTCGATCCAGCGCAGGATCAGCAGCACGTCCGGAGACGCGGCCATAAAGCGGGCCTGCCCGGTGCTCAGCGCGGGCGCTGCGTTGCGTTTCGCGGAAAGATTGGCATAGCAGTTGTGCAGCTGCCGCTCCCCCGTGCGGAAAGGTGCGCGGTTGAAAGGGTCACACACACCGCACATGCCCTGCTCGTCACCGTAATAGATGCTGGGTACGCCGGGCACGGAGAACTGAATGGCGGCACACAGCTTCTCCAGGTCGACGGCCTTGTCCAGCCGGTCCTGCGGGAAAGAAAGCTTCAGCTGTTCCTCCCGCGGCAGGTCCCGGATCACTGTATCGGTGGCAAGCGCGCTGCGGATGCGGTCCATATCGTGGGAGCCCAACAGATTCATCAGCGAGTAGTACAGAGGCTTGGGATAATTCATCTGCTGCGAGCGCAGGAAGTCACGCAGGGAAAAGGCGTCACAGCGCCGATGCAGAAAGTCCAGCAGCGCCGCGCGGAAGGGATAGTTCATCACCGAATCCAGCGAATAGCCCAGCGCGTAGTTGCGGCGCGTACCGTAGCTCTCCTTGATCACCGGGTCCTCCCAGACTTCGCCCAGGATGGGCGCATCGGGCTTTTCCTCCTTGGCGGCCTTTCGGATGAGCGCGAGCACCTCGTCCGGCAGCTCGTCCGCCACGTCCAGCCTCCAGCCGGCGGCTCCCCGCCGCAGCCAGGTCTTGACCACGCTGTCCCGCCCGGTAACGATCTGCTCCTGCCAGGAAGGGTTCGTCTCCTCCACCTCGGGCAGGTCGGCAAAGCCCCACCAGCTCCTGTAATCGTTGGGGAAGGAGTGGAACTCGTACCAGCTGTAATAGGGCGAATCCTGGCCCTGGCAGGCACCGTGGGAGGGATAGTGGTTATAGCGGTTAAAATAGATGCTGTCGGCGCCGGTATGGGAAAAGACGCCGTCAAGCATGATGCGGATGCCCATCTTCGCCGCAGTCTCACACAGGTGGACAAAGTCCTCGTTGCTGCCGAGGATCGGGTCCACCCGCCGGTAGTCCGAGGTGTCGTAGCGGTGGTTGGAGCGGGCTTCCACGATGGGGTTTAAGTACAGGACACCGATCCCCAGCTCCTTCAGATAGGGCAGCTTCCTCTCGATGCCCTTGAGCGTGCCGCCGTAAAAATCGTCGGGGCTGTAACTCTGCTCGAAGGGCCGCGGCTGCCAGCGCAGGGGTTCTTCCAGGCTGCGGTGCAGCTCCGGCGTCTGGCCCAGCGCCGTGTGATAGGCGATGCCCCGCTCCGCCGTGCCGTCGTTGGAGAAGGCAAAGCGGTCCGGAAACACCTGATACATCACCGAACGGCGGAACCACGCCGGGGTCTCAAAGTCCTTTTTATATACCGTCAGGCGGAAGCCCTCGGCATCATAGCCGTAGAGCTTGCCCAGATGGCCGCTGCCGTCGGGGCAAAGCCAGTGGGCACTGTCCGGCGTCTCGATGCGGAAGCGGTACCAGAACGCCGCTGCCTGTTCCGGCGCGTTCAGTGTCACGGCAAAGCCGCCCGCCGCGGGCTTCATCGGGTATTCGTCCGTGCCGTCGTCGCCGCTGAGCAGCAGGAATGCCCGCTCTGCCCGGCCGGAGACGATTCGGATCGAGAAGGTGATGCTCTCCCCTTCCCGCACCGCACCCAGGGGCCGGCGGCAGCGCTCGTCCCAGGCGTCGTGCGCTACAAGCAGCGTGCCGCCGCAGCTGCGCAGGATGCTGATAACATGGGCGGTGCGCGGCTGGATGCCGTACATCTGGCTCAGCTCAACCCCCGTGGCCCGCAGGTCTCCGCAGCAGCGGCCGGTGAGCTGATAGGCATCCTGCAGGGAAAAGCCGCAGTCATCCATCAAAAGGCGCATGAGTTCGGGAGCCGCCAGGGGATTGGCCGCGTCGTAGAAACGCTCCGGCAGGGCGCTGAGGGGCACGCGGCTCTCGGCGCAGGAGCGTGCCGCCGCATAGACGGAGGCCGCCGCCTGAAAATAGTTCTGGAACAGCGCGGGACAGTGGGGCTCCCGCAGGAGCTCCGAGAGTACCCGGTCTCCCCCGACGGGGACCCAGCGGCCCTCGCTCCAGGCGGCCGTGACGCCGCGTCGGTCGTGATAGTCGATGGACAGTGTGTAGTCCTCCGTCCAGTTCTCCTGATAGCTGCCGCCGAACCAGACGGTATATTCTCCTGTATATGCCCCTTCCCAGACGGGCCGAGACATCAAAGAGCACATAGATAGAGCCTCGCGTATTCCTCAGCCGAGCGGTCAAAGCCGAAGTCCGCCGCCATGGCGTTGGAGATCAGCGTATCCATGACCTCTTTGTTCCGGTAAACGCCCAGTGCGGCACGGATGGCGTCGCGCATCTCCCAGGCGTCGTAATTGGCAAAGCTGAAACCGGTGCCCTCACCGGTGAACTGGTTGTAGGGCAGCACAGTGTCCCGCAGGCCGCCGGTCTCCCGGACGATGGGGATGGTGCCGTAGCGCATGGCGATCATCTGGCTCAGGCCGCAGGGCTCAAAGCGGGAGGGCATAAGATAGAAATCGCTGCCCGCGTAGATGAGATGCGCCAGGTCCTCGTTGTAGCCGATATAGGAGCAGAGCCTCCCCTTATAACGGTATTCGGCGGCGCGCATGAAGTTTTCAAAGCGCTCGTCACCGCTGCCGAGGAGCATGAACTGCATGTCCTCCCGGCCCATCAGCTCATCCAGCACGCAGGCGACCAGGTCAAAGCCCTTCTGCTCGGTCATACGGGTGACCATGGCGAAGATGGGCGTCTCGGGATTTACTTCCAGACCCATCTGCTCCTGCAGCGCTGCCTTGCAGGCGGCCTTGCCCCGGCGATGGCCCCGGTCGTAGTGGGCGGGGATCAGCGGGTCCTTGCGGGGATTGAACACGTCCTTGTCGATGCCGTTGACGATGCCGGAGACCTCGTGGGCGCGGGCGTTGAGGATGCCCTCCAGTCCCTCACCGAAATAATCGGTCATGATCTCTCTGGCATAGCTGGGGCTCACGGTGTTGACCCGGTCGGCAAAAACGCAGCCGCCTTTCATGAAGTTTGCACAGCCGTTGAGCTCCATGAATTCGGGCGTGAGATATTTGTCCTCGATGCTGAGGATGTCCTTGGCAAAGCCGAAGCTGAGCTTCCCCTGGAAGGCGATGTTGTGGATGGTCAGGATATAACGCAGCCGCTCCTGCATGCCGCCGGGGTACTGGGTTCTGGCCAGCATGGGCAGCATGGCGGTGTGCCAGTCGTTGCAGTGGATCACCTCGGGCGCAAAGTCCAGATTGGGCAGCGCATCCAGCACAGCGCGTGTAAAGAAGGCGTACTGCTCGATTTCGCCCTCACCGCCCCAGTAGATCCGGTCGCCGAAATAGTGCTCATTGTCCACGAGATAGACGGTCACACCGTCGATCTCCAGCTTCTCGATGCCGGCGTACTCCCGCCGCCAGCCAAGCTGCACGTAGAAGTAGAACATGTGCTCGACCTTATCGGCGTACTTATTCTTGATGCAGCGGTGGTAGGGCGTGATGACCCGGGCGTCGATGCCCAGCGCTTTGAGGGCCTTGGGGAGCGTCCCCACCACGTCGGCAAGGCCCCCGGTCTTGGACAGGGGCGCACACTCGGCCGAAGCCAGCAGCACCGCGGGAAGCTCCCGTCTGCCCTTGCTCTTTAACAGATCACGAAATTCCTTTTTCATTTGCCGTCTCCCTTTTTCGCAGGAACTTTTTTCGCTTTGGATGCGCTGCTCACTTTGTTGGTGCCGCTCTTTTTTGCTGCGCCGGTCGCTTTGGCTGCCCGGGGCGCGCGGGGCGCTCTGGGCTTATATTCGAAGAACACGGCGGACATGGCGGGCAGCCGGATCGCCGCGGAGGCGGGCAGATCCAGGAAGCCCTCGCTGCGGCTGCGGATCGTGCCGGGATTCAGAACGCCCTCGCCGCCGAAGCGCTCATCGTCGCTGTTGAGGATCTCCTTGAGGGTACCGGGCGCGGGCAGGCCGAACACAAAGCCCTCATAGGTGACGGGCGTGAAGTTGCAGACGCAGACGATCCCCTTCTTCTTATCGGCAGAAGAGCGAAGGAAGGCCACGGAGCTGCGGCCCGCGTCGTCCACATTCAGCCACTTGAAGCCCTCCCAGGAGCGGTCCACCTCGTACATGGCGGGGTAGCCGGTATAGAGCTTGTTGAGCGCCTTCATGTACTGCTGAAGCTGGGCATGCTTCATGTAGCCCAGCAGCAGCCAGTCCAGCTCCTGCTGCCAGTTCCACTCAATGAACTGGCCGAACTCGCTGCCCATGAAGGTCAGCTTCTTGCCGGGGTGGCCGAACTGATAGCCGTAGAGCACGCGCAGGGAGGCGAATTTCTGCTCATAATCCCCGCTCATCTTGTTGATCATGGAATACTTCCCGTGCACCACCTCGTCGTGGGAGTAAGCCAGGACGTAGTTCTCCGAGAAGGCGTACATCATGGAGAAGGTCAGCTTGTTGTGGTTAAAGCTGCGGAAGAAGGCGTCCAGCGACATGTAGTCGATGGTGTCGTGCATAAAGCCCATGTCCCACTTGAGGCAGAAGCCCAGGCCGCCCATATCGGGAGGGGCAGTGATGAGCGGGAAGGCGGTGGACTCCTCGGCAATGGTCACCACGCCGGGAAATTCCGTCAGAATCGCCGAGTTGAGCTTGCGCAGAAAGCGCACCGCATTTAAATTCGTGGTGCCGCCCTCCTCATTGGGGGTAAACTCCCCTTCCTTTCGCCCGTAGTTCAGATACAGCATGGAGCTGACCGCGTCCACCCGGATGCCGTCGATATGGAAGACGTCAAAGAACTTGCAGGCCGAGGAGACCAGAAAGCTCTGCACCTGGTTGCTGCCGTAATCGAAGATCAGCGTGCCCCACTCCGGGTGCTCCGCCATGCGCCGCTCCTTGCACTCGAAGAGCGGCGTCCCGTCAAAGAGGGCGAGGCCGTGCTCGTCCTTGGGGAAATGGGCGGGGACCCAGTCCATGATCACGCCGATGCCGGCCTGATGCAGCCGGTCCACGAAATACTTGAAATCGTCGGGATTGCCGTAGCGGGAGGTGGGGGCGTAATAGCCCGTGACCTGATAGCCCCAGGACCCGTCGTATGGGTACTCCGTGACGGGCATCAGCTCCACATGGGTGTAGCCCATCTCCACGCAGTAGTCGGCCAGCTGGTCGGCGATACCGCGGTAGGCGTTGCCCTCCACGTTCCGCCAGGAGCCCAGGTGCACCTCGTAGATGCTCATGGGGCTCGTCATGAAATTGCGGCCAGCCCTTTTCTTCAGGAAGTCCCCGTCGCCCCAGGCATAGTCCTTCTCCGTCCAGATGAGCGAAGCGTTGCGGATGCCGTTCTGCGCCCAGGCGGCAAAGGGATCGGACTTGAGCACGCGGCGGCCGTCCGGCCCTTCGATGCAGTATTTGTAGTTCTGGCTGTCCCAGACATTGTCCATGAACACGGCCCAGACGCCGCCCTCCAGCTTTTCCATGGGCGTCGCGTCCCAGGCCCAGCCGTTGAAGTCACCCACCAGGGTCACGCTTCTGGCGTTGGGCGCCCAGACGAGAAAGCGATGCATCTGAAGTTCAGGGATGAACACACAGCCGAAGCAGAGCCAGGCTTTGCGCGCCTCCCCGATGTTGAACAGATAAATATCGTCCCGAGGGATATGTTGCAAGAATCTCTCTTCCATACAGCAGATCTCCTTTTTTCTGTAGTCTAAACAATCGACAGCCTATATGTCATTTTCATTATACCGCGTTTCGCCGTCAATTCCAAGGCTTTTTTAGCGCCGGGAGCAATTGGGCCTTTCAATATGAAAAACCGGGCGGATTTCTCCGCCCGGTTAATAGATTATGTGTTTTTCAGCAGCTTACTGCTTTTTCTTCTTGGGAACCAGCGCCACGACCGCAGAGCCGGACAGGACCATCACAGCAACCCACAGGAGCATGTTGTTGGAGTCGCCGGTCTTGGGGCTGGCAGAGCCGTAGTGCACGTCAAACTGCGCGGTGGCTTCGCCGTCCTTGAAGAGCAGAGTCACGCTGTAGTTGCCCTTGGCCAGGGTGTTCAGGTAGCCGGGGTTGATGCTGACGATGGTGCCGCTGTCGCCCTTGCGGAAGCTGTAGCTGCCCGCAGCGAGGACCTTGTCGCCGATCTTTACGCCGGTGAAGAGATCATAAGGACCGTCGGCGTAGAAGGTCAGAGTCTTGCCGCTGTTGGTGTACCAGTCGACGGTGGCGGCATTGGCGTCCGTCACTGAGACGTCATTGATCTTGAAGACGCGGTAATCCACCAGCACCGCGACGGTGCAGCGCAGACGATAGGTCTGCCCGCCCATGGCGTACTTGAAGAAGAAGTTGTGGCTGCCGCCCTCAAGGCTCTCCAGGAAAGCCGCCGGGACAGTGATCTTCTTGCCGGAGATCAGGTAGTCGGTACCGGCCGTGAGGGTCTTGCCGGGATTGGAATCCGTGGTGTCGAGGATGACGGCCAGAGGAATGTCGGTCACGTCAAAGATCACGTCGGTGCCGCTGCCCTTGTAGTACTTGGAGGGGGAGAAGGTCACGTTGGCCCAGACATTCAGCGGGAATTCCACATAGCCGCCGCCGTCCAGATCGAAGGCGAGAACCAGTGCGTCTGCGGGCAGGCTCTCCAGGAACGGAGCGTACTTGGAGATCTCCACCTTGCCGCCGGCAGCGTAGTAGTTATAATCGGTGCCGTTGGTCAGGGAAGCGACGACCGCCTTGCTGGCCGCGTTCTTCACGGACAGGTTCAGCAGGCCGGGAGATACGGTAAAGGTCAGGTTGTAGTTCTTGCTGGCCTGGGCGCTTCCCTTGTAGTAGTCGGCGGAGGTCCGGCCGTTGGTGTTCTTCACGCTGGCAATGTACTTGCCGACGGTGTACTTAAAGGTGTCGTCCTTGGAAGCCGCAGGATAAGCGCCCTTGGCGCAGACCTCTGCGGGAACAGCGCTCTTGTAGAGGCCGCCGGTCACGCCGCCGACCACATTGGAGGCGCTGCCGGTGAAGCTGATGGACGTATACTTGCCGCTGGCGATGTTGGGGCTGACCTGACCGGCGGAAGCATCGACCGTGATGGCGCCGGCAGTGCAGTCATTCGCGCCTTTCACAGTGTTCAGGATCGCCTGGCTGCCGGTGGAAACCAGCGAAATGTTGCCGTTGACCTGCATGCTTTCCAGCGTCAGCGTGCCGTTAACGGTGATATTGCCGTTCACAACGCCGTTTTTCAGGTACAGTGTCACGCCCGCAGGAACAACGATGTTGCCGTTGATGGGGTAATTGCAATGGTCAATGAACACATAGGTCAGAGAACCGAAGCTGGTGATATTCCAGTCCAGCGCATGGACAAGCCAGTAGCCGCCGTCGGAGCCGCCGGCGATCAGCTCGGAAATACTCTCGAACTCATGTTCGGTATCGCGGATCTTGGTATCGCTGGGTTCATCGGCGACCACATCGGGCGTGGGCTCGACAACGATTTCCTCTTCAGCGGGCTCCTCGTTCTCGGAAGGCTCCTCGTTCTCAGAGGGTTCCTCGTTCTCAGAGGGCTCTTCGTTCTCGGAGGGCTCTTCGATCTCGGAAGGCTCTTCGTTCTCGGAGGGCTCTTCGTTCTCGGAGGGCTCCTCGTTCTCGGAGGGCTCTTCGTTCTCCTGAACCATGGTATTGGATTTCTCAGCGCTCTCCTCGACAACGGGTTTCATGATCAGGTACACGCCGTCCAGCCCATCCTCAGCCTGGAGGGAGTAGGCAGCGGCAGTGCCGCCGAGGATATAACCGCCCGCGTTGGAGGCCCAGACCTTGGTGATCGTCACAGAGCCTTCGCCGCGGATCGCAGCGTCAAAGCTGTAGGACTCATACTCCGTATTCACTGCCTCGACCCGAAGCTCGCCGTTTTTCAGGGTAGAGCCGTTCTGCAGAACGATGGCAGCATCGGCGCTCTCACTCGGCCTGACTGTGAGGACCTTCCCGTTCAGACTCATGATCACGTTCTCGGGAATGACGATCTGGCCGGTATAGGCCTGATCGCGGGTCAAGATCAGAAGCTGGCCTGCTTCCACTGCCTCCAGCGCATCGGCCAGAGAGGCATAGTAGTTGGTTTCTTCTTCGGAAACCTTGATTTTGGCGACGTGATAGCCCTCGGCGGAGACGGTTTTGGACTCGCTCTCCACGGAACCGGAGCTGACGACGCCATTCACAACGAGGTCGGCATTTTCCTTCTTCTCCACTTCCTCATCCGCGAAAGCGGTGACGGCCGCGAAGCTGAAGCACATGGCGACGACGAGAAGAATGGACAACAATTTGGTGTAAACTTTCATGTTGTTTCTCCCTTTCTCTGCTGACAATTCTTATAAATATAAATATTTATAAACTGTGTATCGGCACGCAGGCAACGCAAAAGAGCGCCCCTGCGGGCTTATAGATACTCTACCACTTTATTCTTGCTTTTGCAAGAGTAATTTGAAGTTTTTTGCTATATATTTTTACCTGTTTGTAACCTTATCGTTTGTGTAAAGTTACCTGTTTGAGGGTCCACCATCTGCCCGAAGCGCCAGAAACCGCAGAATTCCCGGCTTTTTGCGAATTGCCGACAGCGGTAATAGTGACAAAAGAATTTCACTTTCCTGTCATTTTTAATAATTTTTAAGATTTGACAGTTACAGGCTCGAGACCGCCTCCGTTCTGAGAAGCTTGTGGAAAATGACCTGTTCTTCTTTGTATCCGATTTCGTTCAAAACCGCCGTGATTACGCATGATTTCACGCGGATCGAAGCGTTTTCTCTCTCGCTCCGGATTTATAATCACTTATCCGGGTACAGGCGTCCTCTCACTTTTGTGCATAATGACCTTTCCCCTGTGCTTCTGCTTCTGCTTTTCAGCGTTTTCCATAAACTTAGTCATTTTGACCGAAATGTTTGGTTTTCTCCCTTGTATACGAAGCCAGAATCGTGTAAAATGTACAAATGTAGACGAACACAACTGATGGGAGGGAGCTTTTATGGAAAAAATTCTGTGGATCAGCCCGATTCTCGCGCTGGCCGCACTCCTGTTCGCCGCTTACAAAGCGCGTTACGTTGCCTCTGCCCCGCCGGGGAATACCCGCATGCAGGAAATCGCCTCCTCCATCGCGGAAGGCGCGGACGCTTTCCTCATGGCCGAGTACAGGATCCTGGCGCTCTTTATCGCCGTTCTTTTTGTTCTGATCGGTCTCTTCATCAACTGGGGAACCGGCGTCTGCTTCCTGCTGGGTGCGCTTTGCTCCATCCTGGCGGGCTTCTTCGGCATGCGCGTGGCTACCCGGGCTAACGTCCGCACCGCCAACGCGGCGCTGGAGTCCGGCATGAACCGGGCGCTGTCCGTTGCCTTTGCCGGCGGCTCGGTGATGGGCATGTGCGTGGTCGGCCTGGGGCTTCTGGGCTGCAGCCTTATTTATATTGTAACCGGCAATTACAGCATCCTCTTCGGCTTCTCCCTCGGCGCCTCCTCCATCGCGCTCTTCGCCCGTGTGGGCGGCGGCATCTACACCAAGGCGGCCGACGTGGGCGCCGACCTCGTCGGCAAGGTGGAAGCCGGCATCCCGGAGGACGACCCGCGCAACCCCGCCGTCATCGCCGACAATGTGGGAGACAACGTGGGCGACGTGGCCGGCATGGGGGCAGACCTCTTTGAAAGCTATGTGGGCGCGCTGGTCTCCGCGCTGACCCTGGGCGTCTCCGTAGTCGGGCTCTTTACCGGCGCAGGCGCGATCTTCCCGCTGGTGATCGCAGCCGTCGGCATCCTCGCCTCCATCATCGCCACCTTCTTCGTCCGGGGCAAAGAGGGTGCGAACCCCCATCGTGCGCTCAAAATGGGCTCCTACATCTCCGCCCTGATCGTGGCGCTCAGTTCCATCCCCCTCAGCAAGCTCTTCTTCGGGCGGCTCTACTTCTCCGCCCCGATCATCGCCGGCATCATCGTGGGTCTTGTGATCGGCTATATGACCGAGGTTTACACCTCCGAGGACTACAAGTCCGTCAAACGCATCGCCGACCAGTCCGAGACCGGCTCGGCCACCACCATCATCAGCGGCATTGCCGTGGGCATGAAGAGCACCTGGGTCCCCATCGTGCTGATCTGCGTGGGCATCTATGTCTCCTTCGCCGTGACGGGCGACCTGTACGGCATCGCCCTGGCAGCGGTGGGCATGCTCTCCACCACCGGCATCACCGTTGCAGTGGACGCCTACGGCCCCATCGCCGACAACTCCGGCGGCATCGCCGAGATGAGCGGTCTGGACCCTCACGTACGCGAGATCACGGACAAGCTGGACGCCGTGGGCAACACCACCGCCGCCATGGGCAAGGGCTTTGCCATCGGCTCCGCCGCGCTGACCGCGCTGGCGCTCTTTGTCTCCTACGCTACCGAGGTGAAACTAGACCAGATCAACATGCTCTCCCCCAAGGTGGTCATCGGTCTTCTGATCGGCGGCATGCTCCCCTTCGCTTTCTCCGCCATGACCATGGACTCCGTGTCCAAGGCTGCCTACAAGATGATCGAAGAGGTCCGGCGCCAGTTCCGGGAGATCCCCGGTATTCTGGAGGGTGAACGCAAGCCCGACTACGCCTCCTGCGTCTCCATTTCCACCCGTGCGGCACTTCACGAGATGATCGTCCCCGGCGTGATGGCGGTGGTCGTTCCTCTGCTGGTGGGCATCCTGCTGGGGCCCGAGGCGCTGGGCGGTCTGCTGGCCGGCTCTCTGGTCACTGGCGTGCTGCTGGCCATCTACATGTCCAACGCCGGCGGTGCCTGGGACAACGCCAAGAAGTTCATCGAGGAAGGCCATCACGGCGGCAAGGGTTCCGTGGCCCACAAGGCGGCCGTCGTGGGCGACACCGTGGGCGACCCCTTCAAGGACACCTCCGGTCCCTCGCTGAACATCCTCATCAAGCTGATGACCGTTGTGGCGCTGGTCTTTGCCCCGCTCTTTCTCAAGATCGGCGGCATCCTGTAATTCTGCTGTCACTGCTCAAGCAGCTCCGGGAGAAAATCCCGGAGCTGTTCAGCGTGTCGAAAAAATGTCGACACGCTGAAGCGGCCGATTTTTAAATCCTTGAATCGGTTTAAAAATCGGCTGAAATTGTACGTGAAGGGGGGCTCCCCGTCCCCGTTTCCTTTAGTTAAGGATACTCTTTTACATTTTAATCGATCTTGCCAACGAAACGGAAGATGATTTCGATTTCCTGCTGCCGGAAGCCGAAGTCGTCTTCCGATGCTTCATGGATGATGATCTTCTCGATCAGAGTGTTCAGAAGATCCGCATTTAGCTCCTTGGGCACGCCGATCTGCTTGACCGACTGCATGATCAACCGCCATGACCAGGACATCAGCGTCTTTCCCCATGGAGATTTTGACGCGCTGATCGCCTATCTGCTGAAGGAGCTGAAACCATGGTGATCTTTGAAAAGATGATGCCCCAGGAGCGTGAGACCTGCGCTGCGCTGGCGGCCCGCGCTTTCAACGATTACGAGTATTTCACCGACTATGTGCCGGATGATAAAAAGCGCAGCCGCTTTCTCAACACCATGCTGCAGATCGAGGTCAGGCTCAACGACGGCCCGGCGACGTTCTTCACCGCAAAGGACGGTGGAATAATCGTGGCCGTTGCCATGCTCTGCCCGCCGGAATACAAAAAGCCCTCCGACATGGCATACATGAAGGCGGGCTTCGGCAAGTGCTTCCTGCAGGGCGGGATCCGTGACGTAGCCGCATGGAACGATATGGAGGGAAAGGCCGGGCAGCCATGTCATCGGCTGGCCGGAAGGGTGTGGTATCTGAACCTCTTGACTGTAGAACCAAGCTGCAAGGGCCAAGGAATCGGGACAAAAATGCTGCATGAGTGTATCCTGCCCTATGTAAAAGAGTATGGCGGCGATACCCTATGCCTGTTCACAAACTCTGAGAAGAACCGAACGTTTTATCAGAAGAACGGTTTTGTTGAGTTCAATGAACAGTGGTTTACTTATCGTGGGAAGAAACTCGGCAGTTGGAGCTATCAATACATCCTTTAGCGTTTAAGGCTTAACGTCTTTGGCTGCAGATTTTCGTCCCTTCTATAAAGCTATCTAAAAAGAGGAGCTCACAGACCAAAACAATCTGTGAGCTCCTTTTTTGTTTGGAATCAAGCTTCGCCTTCAGAGGAGGGCGCATTGGTTTCTGCCTCTGTGTTTGGCGCAACTGGAGGCAATATCTGTGTTGAAGACGATACATCATCGGCTAATGTGTCACTACTTTGCGGCGGAACCGTTGCTGAATGATCCGGGGAAGGCTCACCCACCACAGGAGGATCGGCTTGAGTGGTCGGAGTTTCCACGCTTTCTTTTTCGTCGCTTTTGGAATCAGCAGGAACTTCAAAATCTTGGATGACCCCATCATCTTTTCGGGTGAGCGAAGAGTCTGCAAGTTCGCCTTCGCTGACATCATCACGTAACGACGGATCAGCTTCGTCGTTTTCAAGACCAGCAGGAGCTTCAAGATCCTGGGTGGCCTCATCATTTGAGGGGGCGAGTGGAGCGTCTGTTAGTTCCTCTTTGCTGGCATCATCACGTAATGACGGAACTATATCCAAATCTTTAACAGCAGCATTGTGTTTTGGGGTGGATTGCAGCGACAGCGGTTGCGCAGTGTCTTCAGCAATCACATCCTCGCGGGAAACGTTCTGATCTAAAAGAGTAATGCTTTGCCCGTTGATGAGGGCCTGAATCGTAATGTGATAGGCCTCGCCGCTTTTTGATATCGTTGTAACAGGATCTGCTGTGCCTGGGGCACCCATCGCGGTATAAGCCAGACTTCCACTTGTGTTGGCGGCGGATAAAGTTTCGTCTGTGGAAACGCTGTAAGCGTCTGTAAGTGAGAATGTAATGGGAATGTCCATCCCCATAGCGCTCATCGTCCCGCTTCCGCTGGCTGTATAGCTCTTAGAAGACTTATCAAAATGGATAGTCTGAGAAGTAGATGAGTAGTTCACTGTAGGTGCTTCTTCGACGGTTTTGATTACATCATTGCTGTTGACGACTCCGGAGCAGAGGGTGATGGTCTGGCCGTTGACATTGGCAGTCAGCGTTACCTTGTAGCTGTCGCCGTCTTTAACGATGACAGTGGTCGGAGTCGTTTTAGCCTCGGACGATTGACCGAACATCGTAACGGTATAGGAGAGCGCGTCGTCGGTATTGGCTGCCATAACGGTTCCGTCGTCAGCCACGGAGTAAGTGTCGGCAGCCGTGAAGGTCAGATCGGCGTCCATGCCGCTGACACTGAACTTGCCCGCGCCGGAGATGGTGAAGGCGCCATAGTCCTTCATGAAGGTGATGACAGTCTTGCTGTCGTCGGGAATATAAGGACTGGCCGGGGTTTCCTCCGTAATGACGTCCTCAGCCTTTACCGTTCCCTCACAGAGGGTGATGGTCTGACCGTTGACATCGGCAGTCAGCGTTACCTTGAAGCTGTCTCCATCCTTAACGATGACAGTGGTCGGAGTCGTTTTAGCCTCGGACGATTGACCGAACATCG
>CAMKAP010000024.1 GCA_946410505.1 uncultured Clostridia bacterium | reverse complement strand
AGAAGCAGCCGGGCAGGTCGTGAAGCACTTCAGGCATGAAATAGCAGGTATAGCCCACAGCTCTCTTGCCCTCGGCCTTGGCCTGCTTGACAAGATCGTTGTTGGCTTCCTGAAGCAGATTCTCAAAGTAGATCAGATGTTTGAGATCTCTCACAGATAACCCTCCAAATTTCTTTCCTGTTTTTGGGCAGAATACGCCCACTTTCACGCTATTTATTATAGACGCACGTCATATAATTGTCAATTGTCATTTGGGCAATAGTAACGAAAAAGATTTCCTTACTCCGGTCAATTGTTATACATTTTGGTCATAAGTGTCTAAACTTTCGAACTTTTCAAAGAAGACACGGATCTGCTCTCTGTCTGCAGAAGCCTGGCCCTGGATCATGGCGGGGCTTCCGCCGCCGCGGCCGCCTATGGCCGCGTTGATGCTCCGGGCGCCCTTGCGCAGATCCACACAGCGACTGCCGATGATGTAGTGCCACTGCTCCCCGCTTCCGGAGAAAACCGCTGCCACACGGCACTTTACTGTCAGCAGATTCACCAGTTCCCGCAGGGCGATCTCATCCAGCAGCTCGTCGAACAGAACCAGGTTGCCTGTCGTCTCGGGCAGTTCCGCCGCCATGCGTCCTGCCAGGGCCAGACTCAGCGCGGCAATGCGCTCCTTCTGTTTCTGCTGCATCTCCAGCTGCCGCGAAACGGCGGGAGCGATCTTCTCCTTCGGCACACTCAGCAGCCGTGAGACGCTCTGGCTCTCCTCCTGCCGGCGCCGATAGTCGTCCAGGGCGTCCAGGCCGCACAGAAGCTCCAGGCGTACACCGCCCCGGTGCCGCTCGGCAGAGAGGAGCTTGATGAGGCCGATCTCTCCGGTGGCGGCCACATGGGGTGCGCAGCAGGCGCAGAGATCCACACCCGGGATCTCCACCAGACGCACCTGGCCTGCGATCTCCTTCTTGCTGCGGTATTCCAGGCGATCCAGCTCCTCCCGTTCAGGATAGAAAACGCGGATGGGGAGGTTGTTTCGCACCGCCTCGTTTGCCTCCTGTTCTGCCCGCTCCAGCTGTTCCGGGCTCAACTCGCCGTCAAAATCCACGGTCATGCAGCCCTCGCCCATATGGAAGCCCACGTTATTAAGCCCGTAGAGGCGGTGGATCGTGCCGGAGAACACATGCTCGCCCGAGTGGTTCTGCATCCGGCGGCGGCGCTGCTCCCGGTCGATGCGGCAGAGCAGCGTCTCCCCCACCGGCAGCGCCCGGTCGGCATAGTGAAGGATGCGCCCGTTCTTTTCATGCACGTCCCGGATCCGCGCCTCGCCGATAAAGCCGGTGTCCGCCGACTGTCCGCCCCCTTCGGGGAAAAAGGCCGTCCGGTCCAGCTCCAGCGCGAAGCCTCCTTTCATAGGCTCGCAGGCAGTGACGACCGCGGTAAATTCGTGCAGGTACGCGTCCTGATAATAAAGCTTCTCAGTCATAATCGAATCCCCTTCAAAAAGCATGTCATCCTGAGCGCATGCAAAGGACCCCGCCCCCGGCCGAAGCCGACGGCATGAGATCCTTCGTCGGCTTTCGCCTCCTCAGGATGACTGGAAATACGGTATTACAGTTCTCTGATGATCTTGTCCGCCACTTCAAGACAGAGCTCGGAGGTGTGGGCCAGCGCGGTTCCGAAATCCTCCCCGCCCTGCATCAGGCCATCGGACACGGTCTTGATGAGCAGGCAGGGAACGGCGCTGCGGTTGCAGGTGAGCACCACAGCGGCGGCCTCCATCTCGCAGATTTCGGCTCCCCAGCGCTCATGCAGGGCAGACTTGGCTTCCCTTCCCTCCACAAACTTGTCCGCGGAGGCGCAGATCACCCGCTTGAGCGAGGGCGCGATCTGTGTCGCCCGTTCCACCAGGGACGCCGTTGCGGGCAGGTACACATCCGGGTACTCGCAGTACTGGCCGGGCACGGTATTGTCGTAGGCGCTGGTATCAAAGTCATAGTGGACGACCTTTTCCACCACACAGGTTTTGGTCTGGCCCATCTCCTCGGTGAGTCCCCCCACCACGCCGAAATTCACCACCAGTTCGACTTCATAACGGTCAATGAGCATCTGGCAGGCTGCCGCCGCGGCGATCTCGCCGGCGCCGGAGCCGATCACATACAGGAGATACTCCCCCATGTCATAGCACAGCACACGAAAACCGTGCCGCGTCTCCTCGCTCAGCGCCCTGCCGTAGCGGGAGAGCACCGCTCTCATCTCCACAGCCACCAGCATTCCGATCTTTTTCACAGCACTCTCACCCTCACCACATCGTTCATTCTCCGGATCGCGTCGGCCACGTCCTCGCCGATGGGCTCGGACAGGTCCACGATCGTCACGGCATAGCCGCCGCGGGGCTTGTTGATCATGTGCTCCACGTTGATGTTCTTCCGGCTGATATAGTCCAGGATGCTGGTGATCATGCGCGGCACATTGTGGTGGATGACACAGAGGCGGCAGACGCCCATGCGGCTGAGAGACACGTCCGGCAGGTTCACACTGTTGCGGATGTTGCCGTTGAGCAGGTAATCATACATCTCCTCCGCCGCCATGACGGCGCAGCGGTCCTCGCTCTCGGGGGTGCAGGCGCCGATATGGGGCAGTGCGATCACATTGGGAGCCTTCAGGATGGTCTCGTTGGGAAAATCGGTCACATATTTGGCCACTTTGCCGCTTTGGAGCGCGCGGGTCATGGCCTCGTCATCCACCACCTCGGCGCGGCTCTCGTTGATGATGCGCACGCCGTCGCGCATCTTGGCAAAAGCCTCGTCGTTGAGCATATGGTGGGTATCCTCGGTGTAGGGGACGTTGATGCTGATATAGTCGCAGTTTTCGTAGATCTCGTCCCGGGTGGAGGCATGCAGCACCGCCCGGCTCAGGCGCCAGGCCGCGTCCACGGACATATAGGGGTCGTGGCCCCAGACCTGCATATCGAGGCTCACGGCGGCGTTGGCCACCAGGGCGCCCACGGCGCCGAGACCGATGACGCCAATGGATTTGCCCATCAGCTCCGGCCCTGCAAACGCGGCCTTGCCCTTCTCCACCAGCTTCGGAATCTCCTCGCCCCGGTCGGCGATGGATTTTACATAGTCGATGCTTCCCAGTACATCTCGGGAGGCCAGCACCAGGGAGGCGATCTCCTGCTCCATGACGGCCACAGCGTTGGCGCCGGGGGCATTGAAGACAACGATGCCGCGGTTGGCGCACTCGGCCACGGGGATGTTGTTATAGCCCGCGCCGGCTCTGGCGATGGCAAGAAGCTCGGGGTTGAAGGGATATTCGTGCAGGCTTGCCGAGCGCAGCAGAATCCCCTCTGGCGCTTCCACCTCCTCGCCCACGGTGCAGCCCCGGCGTTCCAGAGCTTCCAGTCCTGCGGGTGCGATGGCGTTCATGGTTTTGATTTTAAACATGCTGCTGTACCTCAAATTCCTTCATATAGGCGATGAGCGCGTCCACACCCTCCATGGGCATGGCGTTATATAAGCTCGCCCGCATGCCGCCGGTGATCCGGTGGCCCTTGACGTTCAGAAGGCCCCGGGCGGCCGCGCCCTTGACGAAGGCCGCGTCCAGCTCAGCGCTTGACGTGCGGAAGGTGACGTTCATATCGCTGCGGCTGCCGGGCTGCGCATGGGGGATGAAAAGGCCGCTGTTGTCCAGATAGTCGTAGAGCTTCGCGGCGCGCTCGCGCTTGCGCGCTTCCATGCCGGAAACGCCGCCCTGCTCCTCCACCCAGTCCAGCACCAGGCCCAGCATGTAGATGCACCAGCAGGGCGGGGTGTTGAGCATGGAGTCGTGCTTCACCAGGGTCTGATAGCTCATGATCTCGGGCGTAATGGGAAGCTCCCTGCCCAGAAGCGCCTTGTCCAGGATCACCACGGTGAGGCCAGCGGGGGCCATGTTCTTCTGGGCGCCGGCGTAAATGAGACCGTAGCGGCTCACATCCACCGGGCGCGAGAGGATGTCGGAGGACATATCGCATACCAGCGGCGCCGCCGTCTCGGGCACATACTGCCACTCGGTGCCGTAGATGGTGTTATTGGAGCAGTAATAGAAATACTTCGCATCGCCGGAGAGCTGCAGCTCCGCCTGAGACGGGATGCGGTCGTGCCCGACGGCGCCGGTGTCGGCCGCGATGTGGACCGTGCCGTATTTCTGTGCCTCTCTGGCGGCTTTGCCGGAGAAATTCCCGGTCACGGCGTAATCGGCCGTGCCGCCCTCCAGCAGGTTCATGGGAATGGCGGCAAACTGCAGCGTGGCGCCGCCCTGAAGAAAGAGGATCTCATGGGTATCCGGCACGGAGAGCGCCGCCTTCAGCCTGGCCTTGGCCCCGTCAAAGATTTCCTGAAACAGAGGGCTGCGGTGGCTCATCTCCATCACGGACATGCCGGAGCCGTGAAAATCCGAAAGCTCCGCCTTTGCCCGCTCCAGCACGGGCAGCGGCAGCACGGACGGCCCTGCCGCAAAATTGAAGACCTGTTCCCTCGCCATTTTTGTTTCTCTCCCATCAGAAAAATAAGCCAAAACAGTATATGTTATTTTGTGGAACGTGTCAAATGCTTTCCCGCCGCCAAGGCGGGAAATGCATACGCTGTTCTCCATCTGCTCACAGCATGATACGTTCACATTGCGCCCCCCTATCTTTCTTTTCGATCTTGCGCGAAAAGAAAGATAGCGCCGCGCCCGGTGGAAGAAAGAAAAGGGCGCTTTCATGGACGCCGTGCCTTTTGCGCTTCGCCGGTCTCGGAATGGCTTTGCTTCGCTCGCGCCGCTCTCTGGTCGCTGCGTTTACGAGCCGCCGGGGCGAGCTTTTTCAAGCGGCCGTTCTGCACACCATAGCGGCAGCGAACACCCGGGCGAGCCGGGCATATCAATATTCGGACGGCGGCGACCCACGATCAGACCTTATGTCGCCCACTCTGGGAAAGCGTCCTTTCTCTTTGGAGTACAAGAACCGTTTCTCTTTCCGCAAGAGGAAAGAGAAATGGGTCTTGCTGTGCGCAGCCTGACCGCACTGAGCAGGCGAAGAAAAGACTATCCTTGCAAGCAGTTTACTCCGCCAGCTCCCCGATCAGGCGGTCGTTTTCCATCCCGGTGATGCGCACGTTCCGGAGCTGCCCGCGCAGATCGTGAACCGGAACCTTCACCAGAAGGTAGGTATCGCTGTGTCCAACGCTCCCCTCCTCGCTCGTCTCAAACAGGACGGGCAGCGTCCGGCCAATACTCTCTTTCAAATAGGCGCTGTGCATCCGCGCGGCGAGAGCCTGCGCCTCGTGGGCACGTTTTGCCTTGAGGGCGTTGGTGCACTGGTCGGGCAGCTTGTCCGCGGGGGTACCCGGGCGGCGGGAATAGGGAAAAATGTGCATGTCGGCGAAGGCGCATTTTACGATGAAGGCAAGGGTCTCCGCCTGATCTTCATCCGTCTCGCCGGGAAAGCCGGTGATCAGGTCGGTGGTCAGCGCGCAGCCGGGAAAGGTCCGGCGCAGCCGCTCGGTCACGGCAAAGAAGGCCGCCGTGTCGTATTTGCGGTTCATGGCCTTCAGCGTCCGGTCACAACCGGACTGGAGCGAGAGGTGGAAATGCCGGCAGAGCTTTCCCGTCGCGGCCAGACGGCGGCAGAAGTCCTCCGTGATGACCGTGGGCTCCAGGGAGCCGAGGCGGATGCGCATCTCCCCCGCGTTTTCGGCCACGGTCTCAATCACGTCGGCAAGGCCGGGCTTTCCGGGCAGATCCGCGCCATAGGAGGCCACCTCGATGCCTGTGAGCACAAGCTCCCGGTAGCCCGCGTCCCGGATGCGGCGGGTCTCGGCCGCGGCATCGGCAAGCGGGAGACTGCGCAGCCGACCGCGGGTATAGGGGATGATACAGTAGGTGCAGAAGTTGACGCAGCCGTCCTGGATCTTCAGCATGGCCCGGGTGCGTCCGGCCATGGCCCCGGCGGGGAGCTCTTCAAATGCCCGGCGCTGGAAGGGCGCGTCGATCTCCCGGCTCTTCTCCCCCACTGCGGCGGCCTTTTCCACCGCGCGGACAAAGCCCGCCCGGTCGTTTGTGCCGAAGATCACGTCCGCGCCGATCTCCGCGCTCTCCTCGGGGCTGAGCTGGGAATAGCAGCCGGACACGGCCAGCACCGCGCCGGGGTTCTCATCCCGAAGGCGGCGGATGGTCTGGCGGGACTTTCTCCCGGACTCGGCGGTGACGGCGCAGGTGTTGACGATCACGGCGTCGGCAATCTCACCTGGCGCGGCGCTCTCATGCCCGTCGGCGCGGAGCATTTCCTCCATCGCCTGGGTCTCGTATTGGTTGACCTTGCAGCCGAGAGTGGCTATAATATACTTCATAAAAAAACTCCTTATTGCCTTTTCCCTTACGCGGGGAAAGGCAGAGCAGAAAGGATTCAAATGGAACACTATCTGGATAATTCCGCCACCACGCGGGTCTGCCCGGAGGCGGCGGAGGCGGCGATGCGCGCCATGACCGAAATCTACGGAAACCCCAGCTCCACCCACACCCTGGGCCGGGAGGCCAGAAAGCTCCTGGAGCAGAGCCGCAGGCAGGTCTCCGACGCGCTGGGCTGCCAGCCTAAAGAGCTGGTCTTCACCTCCTGCGGCTCCGAGAGCGACAACTGGGCCATTCTCGGCGGCGCGGAAGCCATGAAGCGCAAGGGCAGGCATGTGATCAGCTCCGCCGTGGAGCATGACGCGGTGCGCAAAAGCCTGGACGAGTTGGAAGCCCGCGGCTTTGAGGTCACCCGGCTGAAGCCGGACGGGACCGGCGCCATCCCCGCCCGGGCGGTGGCGGAGGCCCTGCGGCCAGACACCGTGCTTGTCAGCCTGATGCTGGTAAACAACGAGACCGGCGCAGTGACGGATATCGGGGAGATTTCCCGGGTGATCCGGAACGCAGGCGTCCCCACCCTGCTGCATACCGACGCGGTACAGGCTTTTCTGAAAGTCCCCTTCACGCCGAAAAGCCTGGGTGCGGATCTCATCAGCATCAGCGGACACAAGATCCACGCTCCCAAGGGCATCGGTGCGCTGTACATTCGAAGCGGTCTGCGCCTCAAGCCCTATATTCTTGGCGGCGGGCAGGAGGAGGGCCGCCGGGCCGGCACCGAGGCTATGCCCCAGATCGCGGCCTTCGCCGCAGCCTGCGGGATCGGCAAAGCCGGGATGCAGGAGAACATCGCGCGCATGTCCGAAATCAAGGAGCAGATCGTTCGCCGGCTCTCCGGGGAGATCCCGGAGCTGCGCTGGGTCTCCACCGCAGCGCCGCACATTCTGTCCGTCTCACTGCCGGGCTGGCGCAGTGAGGTTCTCATGAACTTCCTGGAGGCCAGGGAGGTCTACGTATCAAAAAGCTCCGCCTGCAAAAAAGGCGGGCGGAGCCATGTGCTCGAAGCCATCGGGATGGACGCGCGGAGCATCGACGGGGCCATCCGCATCGGGCTTTCGCGCTTCACGACGCAGGAGGATGCAGACGCCCTCTGTCAGGGGCTCATCGACGCCCGCGCGGCCCTGCGGCACAACTGAATTGCAAACCCGGGGCGGAGAGGATCACTCCTCCTCCGTCTCGGTTTTTTTGACGATCTGCCTTGTGACGGGGTCGATGCTGTCCAGATTGACGTAGTCTTCGGCCTCCCAGGGGAGGTCGTTCTTTTTCAGCCGTTTGACGACGGCGTTCTCGATCACCGTATAGATCAGCACAAACACCGGCACGCCCAGGAGCATCCCCCAGAAGCTGAACAGTCCCGCACCGAGAATGATGGCGAACATGACCCAGAAGCCGTTGATGCCGATGGAATTGCCCAGGATCTTCGGGCCGATGAAGTTGCCGTCGATCTGCTGGAGAATGATGATAAAGGCGACGAAAATCAGCGCCTTCATGGGGCTGACCATCAGAATGATGATGGTGGAGGGAACGGCGCCGATCAGCGGGCCGAAGAAGGGAATGATATTCGTAATACCCACGATCACGCTGACCAGCAGCGCGTAGGGCATATTCAGGATCGCGCACACAATGTAGCAGATGAGGCCGATGATGGCGGAATCCAGGAGCTTGCCGTTAATAAAGCCCATGAAGGTCTTGTCGGTAAAGGCCAGCCCGTCCCGGATCTTCTCCGCCCCCTCGATGCCGAAGAGGCTGTAGGCCAGGCGGCGGGCGCCGGCGGAAAAGCCCTCAACGTTGCCCAGGATGTAGACGGAGACGATGATGCCGATGATCAGGTTGTAGACGCCCTTCACCACGTACGCAACGCCCGCGGTCACATTGCTCACAACGCTGCCGAGGCCCGGCAGGAGCGTGGATCTCACCCAGTCAAACACATTGGTGTTCACATCGGTCAGGGCGTTGGAGAGGTAGGCCTCGATCTCCGGGAAATCCTGGAACATCTTCTCCACCCAGTCGGTGAGGTTTGCTATATAGGCGGGGCTGTTGTCCACGATCATGACGATGCTGCTGTACAACTGCGGAAGGATCAGATAAAACAGGGCGACGATCAAGGCCAGCAGCACGATCTCGGACACGAGGACCGCCATATTGCGTGCAAAACGGGAGGAGAGGTAGGCTTTCTTGCCCTTGTAGAGTCGTTTTGCCAGCGGGACGAAGGCATGGCTTTCCAGCGCGTGCATCATCGGGTTGAGCAGATAGCTGATCACAAGGCCCCAGACAAAGGGGCTCAGGATCCCCACCAGCCTGCCAATCCCTTTGCCAAGAGAAGGCAGATAACTGATCGCCATATAAAAGAGGATCACGGCCGCGAGCACCAGAAACGCGGTGATGCCCCAGTACAGGTATTTTTTATCCCATCGGAAGTGACGGCGCATAGAACAATCCCTCCCTGTTCGTTCTTTTTATTTTACTATCTGCGCCTGTTTTCCGTCAACCACTATTTTGGAAAAAAACTGTCGGCAGTAATTATGTTGTTATGTTAACTTATTATACGTTTTTCCGTCTTATATGCAAAAGTGGTTCTGTGGAAAACTCTGTTGAAAATGTTCAAAACCTACGGATTTTCAAGGGGCGGGCTGATTCGGTTCTGTGCAGTTTCACGTCGCCGTCTGTCGAAATATGCATAATTCCGTCAACCGATGCATGTCTCCGTCCCCCCGTTCATAGTCTGTCAGCAGAAATGAAACGGGAGGATGCCCATGAAAAGCTTTCGTCTGCTGCTGAGTCTGTGCATAACCGTCAGCCTGCTCCTGCTTGTCCCCTGCCGTGCGCTGGCGCTGGAGCCTCTGCGGGATCAGGACATTGACATTGCCGCCCCCTCGGCCATTCTGATGGAGAAAGTCACCGGGCAGGTGCTCTACGAGAAAAACGCGGATCAGCGCATGCTGCCTGCCAGCGTTACCAAGGTGATGACGATGCTGCTCATCATTGAGGATATCGAGGCCGGCAAACTCTCCACAGAGGACATTGTGACCGCCAGCGCCCGGGCGGCCTCCTTCGGCGGAAGCTGCGTCTACCTGGAGGAGGGAGAGCAGATGAGCGTGCACGAGATGCTCAAATGCATCGCCGTAGCCTCCGCCAACGACTGCGCCGTGGCCATGGCGGAGCACCTGGCCGGAACAGAGCATCTCTTTGTGGAGCGTATGAACGCCCGGGCCGCGGAGCTGGGGCTTCAAAACACCCACTTTACCAACTGCACCGGGCTCTTTGAGGACAGCGATCACTACAGCAGTGCGCGGGACATCGCCCTCATGTCCCGGGAGCTTCTATCCCACGAGCGCATCAAGGAATACAGCACCATCTGGATGGACAGCATTCGAAACGGCAGCTTCGGGCTCACGAACACCAACAAGCTGGTCTACTGGTATGAAGGCTGTACCGGACTCAAAACCGGCTTCACCAGCGGCGCCATGTACTGCCTCTCCGCCACCGCAGAGAGGGACGGGACCGAGTACATCGCCGTCATCATGCACGGGGAGAGCATCGACTCCCGCAATGCCGACGCCACGGCGCTGCTCAACTACGGCTTCTCCCGCTTCGCACTCTGTCCGCTCCGGCCGGAGGAGGAGCTGCCCCCGCTGCCGGTGGAGCTGGGTGCAGAGGACACGGCTTCTTTATGCGTTGAGGGAGAGCCGGCTGCACTTGTGCCCAAAGGCAGCGCCGGGCCGGAATACACACTGGAGCTCCCCGATCGCGTCTTTGCGCCGGTGGAGGCGGGGCAGCAGCTGGGAACGCTGACGGTGCGGCTCGGAGATGAGACGCTGGCCGTATTGCCGGTGACGGCGGCGGAGGCTGTGCCGCGAATCGGCGTCTTTCCGCTCTTCACCCGCCTGCTGGGGAGCCTGCTGGGGCTTTAAGGCAGGAAAACGATCTTGCATTCTTTGCCGGATCGGCTATAATGGAAGTGTTAGAAATAATTATTCAGGAGGAACACTTCTATGGTTAAAGTAGATCTCTCCGGCGCTGCGAAATTCTTCACCGGTGCCGGCCCCGACTATGCCGCCGTCGAACATGCGCACAAGGTGCTCAGCGAGGGCAGCGGTCTGGGCAACGATTTCATCGGCTGGCTCGGCCTCCCCCAGCGCATCCGGGACACGGAGCTTCCCGCCATCCTTGAGGCTGCCAAAACCATCCGCGCCCGTTCCCAGGCTCTGGTGGTCATCGGCATCGGCGGCTCTTACCTGGGCGCCCGCGGCGCCATCGAGCTGCTCAAGCCCATCCCCGGCAAGGGTGATCCCCGGGTCTTCTTCGCAGGCAACGGTCTCTCCGCCGACGCACTCTGCGACACCATCGAGCTTCTGGGCGACATGGATTTTGACGTGAACGTGATTTCCAAGTCCGGCACCACGCTGGAGCCCGCTGCCTCCTTCCGCGTATTCCGCGAGCTGCTGGCCAAGAAGTACGGCGACAAGGCCGATGAGCATGTTTTCGCCACCACCGACGCCCGCCGCGGCGTGCTCAAATCCCTGGCCGATTCCCACGGCTGGCCCTGCTTCGTCGTGCCCGACGACGTGGGCGGCCGTTTCAGCGTTCTCTCCGCCGTGGGTCTGCTGCCCATGGCAGTGGCTGGCATCGACGTACAGCGCGTTGTCGACGCCGCCATTGAGGAGTTCAAGACTCTCGATCTCAGAAGCCCCGAGAACCCCGCCTGGCAGTACGCCGCCGCCCGCCAGAACCTGTACAACAAGGGCTACGGCATCGAGATCCTCGGCTGCTATGAGCCCAGCTTCCGTTTCATGGCCGAGTGGTGGAAGCAGCTTTACGGCGAGAGCGAGGGCAAGGACGGAAAGGGCATCTTCCCCGCCAGCGTGGAGTTTACCGCCGACCTGCACTCCATGGGCCAGTTCATTCAGCAGGGTCCCCGCACGCTGATGGAGTCCATCGTCCGCTTTGACAAGAGCCGCAACGCCTACCCCTTCCCCTTTGAAGAGGCCAATGCCGACGGGCTCAACTACATCGCCGGGCGCGACATGGCCGAGGTCTGCAACATTGCGGCCGACGCCGTGAAGGACGCCCACATCTCCGGCGGTGTGCCCAACATGGTCATTCATGTGCCCGCGCGCAATGAGGAAGGCTTTGCCGCCATGGTCTGCTTCTTCGAGCTGGCCTGCGCCCTCTCCGGCTACATGTCCGGCGTCAATCCCTTCGACCAGCCCGGCGTGGAGGCCTATAAGAAGAACATGTTCCGCATGCTGGGCAAGCCCGGCGCCTGATTCCGGGTTCTTCGGGCTTTTCCGCCTCGTTCCCTTGACATCCGCGGCGCTACGTGGTAAAGTAAATCAAGGATATTTGTTGGCCGGACGGCTGTGGGATCCCACACCGTCCGGACTTTTTTTGGAGGAATGATCATGTTTTACGATGTAATAATCGTCGGCGCAGGCCCCGGCGGCATCTTTACCGCCTATGAACTGAAGAAAAACGCGCCGGGGATGAAGGTCGCGGTTTTCGAGCTGGGGCGGGAGCTTGCCCGCCGCAAGTGCCCCATCGACGGGGACAAGATCAAAAGCTGCGTAAAATGCCCGGTATGCAGCATCATGAGCGGCTTCGGCGGCGCGGGCGCCTTTTCCGACGGCAAATACAACATCACCAACCAGTTCGGCGGCACGCTCTATGAATATGTGGGCAAGCAGAAGGCCATCGAGCTCATGCAGTATGTGGACGAGATCAACCTTTCCCACGGCGGCGAGGGAACAAAGCTCTATTCCACCGCCAACACCCGGATCAAGCGCATGTGCCTGGAAAACGGGCTGCATCTTCTGGACGCGCAGGTGCGCCACCTGGGCACCGACATCAACTATGTGGTGCTGGAAAACCTCTATAATGAGCTGAAGGATCAGGTGGATTTCCACTTCAACACTGCCGTGGAGAGCATTGAGCATACGGAAACAGGTTTTCTTGTGCACACTGCCAAGGGCGATTTCGCGTGCGCAAAATGTGTGGTCTCTGTGGGCCGCAGCGGCAGCAAGTGGATGGAGACCGTGTGCGAGAGCCTCAGCATCCCCACCCGCTCCAACCGGGTGGATATCGGCGTGCGCGTGGAGCTTCCCGCGGATATCTTCGCCCATCTGACGGATGAGCTCTACGAGAGCAAGATCGTCTACCGCACCGAGAAGTTTGAAGACCTGGTGCGCACTTTCTGCATGAACCCCCACGGCGTGGTGGTCAATGAGAACACCAACGGCATCGTCACCGTCAACGGCCACAGCTACGAGGACCCCAGCAAGCACACCGAGAACACAAACTTTGCCCTGCTGGTGTCCAAGCACTTCTCCGTGCCCTTCAAGGACTCCAACGGCTACGGCGAGAGCATCGCCCGCCTGTCCAACATGCTGGGCGGCGGCGTGATCGTGCAGCGCTTCGGCGATCTGGTGCGCGGCCGCCGCAGCACCGAGAGCCGCATCCGCGACAGCTTCGTGACGCCCACGCTGGCCGCCACCCCCGGCGACCTGAGTCTGGTGATCCCCAAGCGTATCCTGGACGGCATCATCGAGATGATCTACGCGCTGGACAAGATCGCCCCGGGCACCGCCAACGACGACACGCTCCTCTACGGCGTGGAGGTCAAGTTCTACAACATGGAAGTGGAGATCGACGAGGATCTGGAGACGGCCTGCAAGGGTCTCTATGTAATCGGCGACTGCTCCGGCGTCACCCATTCTCTGAGCCACGCCTCTGCCAGCGGTGTCCACGTAGCGCGGAAGATTGCGGCGGCCGATCCCGCCTGAAATCATCGCCCATCCCCTTGATTTCGTAACATTTTCCTATTATAGTTGATTGAAACCAATTGCTCCGGGAGGACACAGCATGGCGGAACAAAAAGGCCAGAATTATCTGCACGGCGCGGCGATTTTGACACTGGGCGTCATTATCATGAAAATTCTGGGTTTCCTGTACAAGATGCCCGTGGCCAACATCATCGGCCCCGACGGCTACTCCATGTTCATGCAGACCTACAACGTCTACAACGTTTTTCTGACGCTGTCCACGGCAGGTCTCCCCATTGCGCTGGCCCGCATGATCTCCCAGGCCAACGCCGAAAACCGCCCCATGCAGGCGCGGAGCATCTTCCGCGTGGCCTGGTGGACTTTTTTCACGATCGGACTGGTCTTCTCCCTGATCATGTTCCTGTTCCCGGGCTTCATCGCCGGGAGCATCCTGCACAATCCGCCCGCCGCCCTCAGCATACGCACCATGGCCCCCTCTGTGCTGCTGGTGTGCCTGGTTTCGGCCTACCGGGGCTACTGCCAGGGCTACGGCAATATGATCCCCACCACGGTGGGGCAGGTGCTGGAAGTGCTGGTCAAGGTCGTGGTGGGTCTCGCTCTGGCCTGGGTCGTGATGCACTCACACCGCGGCAAGCCCATGGGCTCCGCTGCCGCCATCTTCGGCGTCACCGCCGGCTCCGCAGTAGCACTGCTCTACATGTGGCTCTACAAGCGCCGCCATTACAGCACCGGGCTGCTGGAAAACCCGGATGTACCGGAGGCGGACGGGCGGATCTTCTCCCGCTTCATGCGCATCGGCATTCCCATCGCCTTGGGCAGCAGCGTGCTTGCCATTCTGAATCTGGTGGATACCGGCCTGACCATGGGACGGCTGCAGTCCGCCGCGGGCTTTGACCTGAACGCGGCCAACGTCTTAAACGGCGTATACGGCGAGGCGCAGACCATCTTCAATCTGCCCGCCGCCATCATCACGCCGCTCACCATCTCCGTCGTTCCTGCCATCACCGCCGCAGCCGTAAAGGGTGAAAACGATCTGGCCACCAAAATCTCCGAAGACTCCATGCGCATCGCCGCCGTGCTGGCCATGCCCATGGGCGTGGGGCTTGCGGTGCTTTCCCGGCCGATCATGCGCGTCATTTTCCACGACAACCACCCCGCGGGGCCGACGCTGCTGGCTGTGATGGGCGTAGCAGCCTTCTTCGTTTGCATGGTACTGATGGAAAACGCCATCCTGCAGGCAAACGGCAAGGAGATGCTGCCCATGATCACGATGATCGTCGGCGGCGTGGTGAAGGTCGGGCTCAACTACTTCCTTGTGGCCCAGCCGCGCATCAACATCTACGGCGCGCCTGTTGGTACCCTTGCAAGCTATGTGGTGATGGCTGTGATGAACTTTGTGTTCATGTGCTTTGTGCTGGATAAGAATCCCAAGCTGCGCAGCATCCTCATCAAACCCCTCCTGTGCAGCGCTGTGATGGGCGGCTGCGCCTGGGGGCTCTATGGCCTGGGCGACCGTTTCCTGCGCTTCGGCTCTCCCCGTATCCACACGCTGCTCTGCCTCGGTGTCGCCATCGTTGCGGCGGTGATCGTGTACTTCGTCTTCGCCATTGCGATGCGTATGATCACGAAAGAGGACATGCGCCTCATCCCCGGCGGGGAAAAGATCGCGAAATTGCTCCATATGCGCTGAAAAACCTTGCAATCATGCGAAAAAAGACTTGATAATCCGGAGAAAATATGTTAGATTATCAAGGCTGTATTTACTACAGAAAAAAAGTGAGTAATTTGCCCGAAAACGGGGCAGACTCATCATAAACATGGCATCGTGCCATATCACATTAGGAGGAATCATTACATGAATAAGGCAGAACTCGTTGCTAC
>CAMKAP010000023.1 GCA_946410505.1 uncultured Clostridia bacterium | reverse complement strand
CTGACGCTGGCCTCCTTCGTGAAGGTCACCCAGTCCGTCTTCTTCGGACAGCTTCCGAAGGAGTATGAGAACGTGAAGGAAGTGCCCTTCGGCATGCGCCTTGCCATGGGCATTCTCGCGACGCTGTGCCTGGTGACGGGTCTTCTGCCCAACGTGGTTACCCGCTTCCTCACCGAGCCCGCGGCCCGCGCCGTGTTCAGCGTGACCGAGTACATCAACAACATGATGGGCGCCGGCTATGCGCAGAACAACATGGCGGCCCCGCCCGTGCCCGGCGCGGTGAGCTTCGCCTCTGTCGGCGTGTGGAGCCCGGTGTCCTGGCTGTGCCTGCTGATGATCGCCCTGCTGGCTGTGACCATCGTGGCCGTCGCCGGCAAGTACGACCGCGTCAGTGTGAAGACTCCCGAGAACCTCACCGGCAAGTACGACCTGTTCTACGGCGGCGAAAAAACCGTCTTCTCCCAGGTCGGCGGCGACGATCTGTTCTGGGGCTTCAAGCACAACTGGCGGCATTACTTCAGCTTCATGCACGAGCTGCACAGCGGCGTGGTCAACGATTACGCCCTCTGGGCGGTGGTGGCGCTGGCTCTGGCCATCGTCTACGCCCTGATCGTTCTGTAAGGAGGTGGGAACATGATACTCGAAGCTTTGAAATACCTGGCCTACATCCTCATTTTCCCGGGCTTCCTGTTCTGCTTCCTGACGGGTCTGCTTCTCTGCGGCATTGACCGCAAGCTGGTGGCCCGGATGCAGAAGCGCGTCGGCCCTCCGATCCTGCAGCCCTTCTACGATTTCTTCAAGCTCTGCGGCAAGGAGACGATCATCCCCGCCGCTGCCAACCGCACGGTCTTCCTGCTGGCCCCGTTGGTGGGCCTGGCCGCGCTGGTGGTGCTGCAGCTCTTCATCCCCGTCTTCAGCTTCACCGCCTTCTCCCATGTGGCGGACGTGATCGTGATCCTCTATCTGCTGCTGATCCCGGCCTTGTCCATCATGATCGGCGGCGGCGCCACCGGCTCCCCCTACGCCGGCGTCGGCTTGAGCCGTGAGATGGTCACGGTCCTCTCCTGCGAGCTGCCCCTGGTGCTCGTGCTGCTGGCCGTGGGCAAGAAGGTGGGCGCTGCCACGGGCTCCGGTCTGTGCTTCTCTCTGTCGGAGATCGTCCGCTATCAGATGGCAAACGGCAGCCTCGTGGGCAAGCTGAGCATGATCCCGGCGGCTGTGGCCTTCCTGCTCGTTATCCCCGGCGAGACCGGCAGCCACCCCTTCGACGCGGCCGAGGCCGAGACAGAGATCTGCGAAGGCATGCTGGCTGAGTACAGCGGCGCGCCCCTGGGTGTCTACAAGCTGAGCCATGCCGTGAAGCTGCTGACCATGACGAGCCTCTTTGTCATGCTCTTCCTGGGCGGCGTCGGCGGCGGCATCCAGAATCTGGTGTTCGCGCTTGGCCTCTCCGGCGGCGCGGCCGGGGCGGCCATCATCCTGCTGAATGTGATCGTGCTCTTTGCCCTCTGCGTCTGCGTTACCGCGGTGGCGATCTCCCTTGTCCACGCGGTCACCGCCCGCCTCAAGATCGAGCAGATCTTCAAGTACTACTGGACCGTGGTCTCCGCCCTGGCTCTGGTGAGCCTGGTGCTGGCCTGGTACGGTCTGTAAGGAGGTGCCTCTATGTTTAAGAAATTGATCGAAGAGAGCACCGGCAAATCCCCGTGGCTCTTCCACATCAACGCCGGCTCCTGCAACGGCTGCGATATTGAGCTGGTGAGCGTGCTCACCCCGCGCTATGATGCGGAGCGCCTGGGCTTCAAGCTGGCCGGCAGCCCCCGCCACGCCGACATCGTCGTGGTCACCGGGCCCATCACGGCCCAGTCCCTTCCCCGCGTGCTGCGCTCGATTGAGCAGGTGCCCGAACCGAGATGCATCGTGACCATGGGCTCCTGCCCCCAGAGCGGCAACGTGTTCCGCGGCAGCTACTCCATCTGCGGGCCGCTGTCCAAGTATGTGCATGTGGACGTGGATGTGGCCGGCTGCACGCCCAAGCCCGAGGCCGTCATTGACGGTCTGGCCCTGGCCACCAAGATCCTGCAGGAGAAAAGGAGGGCAATGAAGTAATGGATTTCCCGTTTGTGAAAGAAGCCATTTCCCAGCTCTTCTCCAAGCCCAGCTGCGCGATGTACCCGGCGGTGGAGAGCATTGCCGCGCCCCGCTACCGCGGCCGCATTTCCTTTGATCCCAGCAAGTGCATCAACTGCCTGATGTGTGAGCGCGTCTGCTGCGGCGGCGCCATCACCCACACCGTGGAAAAGACCGAGGAGGGCGACAAGATCACCCGCAGCTTCAATCTCGGCTGCTGCACCTTCTGCGCCCACTGCCAGGATTTCTGCACCCACGGCGCCATCCAGCTGACGCAGGATTACCACATGATCGCCACCAAGGAGGAGGACCTGATCGTCTCCGGCACCTTCATCAAGAAGCCGCCGGTGAAGAAGGCGGTTCCCCCCAAGCCCGCCGCTCCTGCGGCGGAACCGGCAGCCCCTGCCGCGGGCGAGACCGCAGCTGTCGCCGAGGCACCCAAGCCCCGGGACGACGGAAAACCTGTCCAGGATCCCTCCAAGTGTGTCTACTGCACGATCTGCGCCCGCAAGTGCCCCGCCGGGGCCCTGACGGTGGACCGCGCGGCCAAGACCTGGGCGCTGGACGAGGACGCCTGTGTTGCCTGCGGCACCTGCGCTTCCGTCTGCCCCAAGAAAGCGATTATTATGTAAACTAAACAAAGCAAAGCAAACAGGCCCGACCGTATGGTCGGGCCTGTTTGCTGTATCTGTGGGGCGGAAGTTTTGCCGCCTGCCTGTCGCGCAGGCTGTTTTCGGGCGCGGCGCGCACGGCTCTCAGGCTTTTTCCGCCGGCGTATCGGCGGGGCCTTTGTACTCCAGGCAGAGCATGGTCATGTCGTCAAACTGCTCCGCGCCGTTGACAAAGCTTTCTACGGCGCTGCTGACCCGGGAGAGGATCTCTTTCGGTGTGCCCTGCGGCGCTGTGTTCAGCGCAACGAGCATCCGGTCGGTGCCGAACATGCGGTTCTCCGCGTCAGTGGCCTCGGGCACACCGTCGGTGTATACAAAAATCTTGTCGCCGGGACGCAGCTGCAGCTCGTACTCCTTGTACCGCAGGCCCTCCATGCCGCCGATGACAAAGCCGTGCTTGTCTTTGAGAAGTTCAAAGCGGCCGTTTTGCATCAGGGCAGGGTACTCATGCCCGGCGTTGGCTGCGGTGACCTTGCCGGTGCTGATCTCCAGAATTCCCACCCAGACGGTGACGAACATCTCCATCTGGTTGTTGGAGGAGAGCGCCTCGTTGGTCTTGGTCAGAATATCGGCTGCCGATCTGCCCAGCATGGCGCAGCTCTGCACGATGACCTTGGAGATCATCATGTACAGCGAGGCGGGGATGCCCTTGCCGCTGACGTCGGCGATCACCAGGCATAGATGGTCTTCGTCAATGAGGAAGTAGTCAAAGAAGTCGCCGCCGACCTCCCGCGCAGGGTCCATGGAGCCGTAAACGTCAAATTCGGTCCGGTCCGGGAAGGGCGGGAACTCGTGGGGCAGCATGCTGGCCTGGATCTGGTTTGCCATCTTCAGCTCGGTGTTGAGCTGGGTCTGCTTGATGGCCTCCCGGTTCTTGAGCTCCATCATCTGCGTCTTTTTGTTGATGTACACCCGAATCCCGGCCACCAGGGCCAGGATCGAGACCAGCGAGACCATCGTGTAGAAGGCGGGCTGCTCCAGCAGCCTCTTGGCCTTCACGATCCGAATGGAGACGGTTTTGCTGTCCAGACGCTGAGAATCCTGCAGCTCCATGACGAAATGATAAGTCCCGCCGGGCAGGTTCGTATAGTCCACCGGGGCAAGATCCCTGCGGCTCACGGTCACAAAGTCCGGGTCAAAGCCCTCCAGACGGTAGCTCACCTGCGGATCGGACAGAGAGTAGTTGAACACATAGCTGTAGACCGTCACTTTATGTACGTAGGGGGAGAGGTTAAAGGAGCCGGAGGCGTCTGCATAGAGCCGCTCGCCGTCCGCGTCCAGGAAGGGGACGGAGGCTTTCAGATCGTTTACGATCTCCATGGGAGAATCTATGTTGACTTTTACGACGCCCTTGTTGCCGGCAATGTACAGATCGCCGTTCTCGGTCAGGGCGCTGTAGGAGTTGCTTGTGGCGGTGCAGGGCATGCCGTTGCCCAGACCGTAATGGACCGGGTTTTCGGCCCGGTCTGCCAGCAGGTCCTCGGTGGGAAGGACGTAGATGCCGTTGCTGCTGAGGACCCACATGTCGCCGGTGCTGCTCTCATAGAGGTCGAAATTGTTGGAGTAGGGGAAGCTGCGGACCGTGGTCACCTGATAATCTTCGTCCATATAGGCGATGGCGTTGCTGGTCACCAGCCAGTAGACACCGCGCAGCGGGTCGCGGCGGATGCGCATGACAATGCCGGAGCTCAGTCCCTCCTCCGTGTCGATGCATCGCACACCCTCAGCGTTGATGACGTAGATGCCGCCTCCGTTGGAGCCAAGCAGAATATCGCCGTTTTCTGCATAGGACACGCTGAGGCTTTCGGTATTGAGGATGCCGTCCGCCCTGCCGTAGCCGGCGACAACCCGGTCACCCTCGATCACGTTGACGCCGCCGGAGTTGACCACCAGAACGGAGCCGTCCTCCCGCTCGCAGACCGCCCGGATATGGTCACTGAGCAGGCCCTCATCCATACCGAAAGCGGTGATTTTACCCCGCTCGTAGCGGAGCAGACCGTCACTGCGCCAGGTGGAAATCCAGAGGTGGTCCCGGCTGTCCCGAATGACGGAGCGGATGCGGACATCCCGCAGATAAGCAAGCAGATCGGAAACGCCCAGATCTCTGCCGGAGGCTGTTTTTGCCTCTGTGAGCGGCAGCTCGGACAGAGGGCCGTTTTCATCGAGAACGATCAGCCCTGTATCTGTGGCGACGAAAAGCTGTCCGTCCAGCATGCAGGTGGAGTTGACAACGGTTTCCGGCAGCTCCCAGCGTTCAAACACATCGGAGAAGCGGTTCGGTACCAGCTTCATCACGCCCTGACGGGTGGAGGTGAACCAGAGGTTGCCCTCATAGTCGGCCATCACATGGCAGACGGAGCTTTTGAGCGGCAGCTCATCGAGCAGATGGAAACCGTCGGCATCCAGAACGGCAATGCCGTTTCTGGCGCAGATCCAGAGCCGGCCGTCGATCTGCCGGAGGTCGATGACGCTGGTCATCGGCGAAATGCTCTCGATGCGCAGGGGCTGCAGAGATTCACTCAGGCGGCAGTAGACCAGCTCGGCGTTGTCAGTGGTCAGAAATACACAGCCCGGATTCTCCGGGTCGGGGAGGAGCTGGGTGATGCCGCCGATGGGGCTGTCGCCGCTGCGGACAAAGAACTCAAGCTCTCCGCCGGAGAGGACGAACATGTCGTCCAGACTGCTGACGCCGTAGATTTTACCGTCGCTGCCCGTGCGCAGAGACTCCACATAGAGCCCGGCGATCTGCGGATCGGTGAGAGGATGCACTTCCATGTCCTCATCGATGGTGACGATGCCCTCGGCGGTACCCACATAGATGGTGCCGTCTCCGCTCTCGGCGATGTCGCAGGTTTTGGGAGAGGGGAGACCGTCCGCGGTATTCCACATCCGGAACTTGCCCAGCTCCATCACGGCAACGCCCCCGTCATTGGTGCCGATCCATAGACGCTCGCGGCTGTCCACCAGGAGGCAGACCACGTTTGCGATGCCGGTGGAGGAGTTCATGCGGACAAAACTGTTGCCGTCATAGCGGACCAGACCGCTGTAGCTGCCGATCCAGATGAAACCGTCACTGGTTTCGGCGATGGCGTTGGCCTCGGAGGTGGGCAGGCCGTTGGTGTTGTCGTACAGTACCGCGCAGCAGCTGTCGGGCCGGCCGACGGGATCCACGAGGATAGCAGGCCGATCCGCGCCGTCTTCTCCCGCGTCGCAGAATGCCGGAGCTGCAAAACCAAGCAGACAGATGAGCGCCAGCGTCACACAGCTCAGGCTGCGTATCAGGCCGCGGCAGAAAGCGCCGCCGTTTTTGCGAAAGAAAAACATGCGATCTCTCCTCACTGGTGAATCGTGAAAACTGTCCGAAGGACAGGAACGGGATCAAAAAGCATATATACATTTATTATATCACCATATCTGCCGGGCCACAAGGAAAAAGGCCAAAAAAGCCGCCGGTGTTCACTTCCCGGCGAATGCAAACAGAAATATCAGAAAGAAGAAGAGAGACAACAGAAGAATGGGGGGCTTTTGGTCTGCACTGATACTATTCACCGATAAAATGCTTCGTTTTATCGGTGAGGCATCGTGCTTCGAGCACGATGCCTGATTTGTGCCGAAAGGCACAAATCCCGTCTCATGCAGACACTCTACGCACCTGCGGTGCTATAAAACGCTTTTATAGCGTTTTATGAGTGTCTAGTATGAAAAATCATAGCATGAAATGCAAAGAAAGGGCTGGACAAATCCAAATAATAGTGTATAATTGTATACAATTCGAGAAAGCACATATCTCGGCGAAAGGAAAGAACATGAAAGAGCGCAAGAGCATTTCCATAGCGGATCAGATCTTCGAGCAGCTGGAGCGGGACATCCTCTCAGGCAAATATGCCCGGGGCGAGCTTCTGACAGAGCTGCGCCTGTCGGAGGAGCTGGGCGTGAGCCGCACGCCGATCCGCGAGGCCATCCGCCGCCTGGAGCAGGAGAACATCCTGGAAGAGGCGGGGCGCGGTGTCACTGTGGTGGGCATCTCCCGGCAGGACATGCTGGACATGTATGAGATCCGCATCCGCATCGAGGGCCTGGCGGCCGAGTGGGCGGCTGCCCGGATCACGGACGAGGAGCTGGGCCAGATCCGCGACATTCTGGATTTGCAGCGCTTCTACACCGAGCGGCCCAACGGCGGGCATTCCGATGAGATCAAGAATCTGGACTCCCGCTTCCACGAGATGGTCTACCGGGCCTGCGGCAGCCGGGCGCTGACGGACACGCTTTTAAACCTGCACAAGAAGATGACCAAGTTCCGCATGGCATCTGTCAGCAAGCACAGCCGCGCTCTCCGGTCCGTAGAGGAGCACGAGGCGATCCTGGCGGCCCTGAGCGCCAGAGACGGAGCTGCCGCAAATGCCGCTATGACCAGGCACGTGGAGAACGCCCGTGACCGCATGCGTCAGATGGGCGACGAGGACGCGCCGGGTGAATAAGAGAAGAGCTGTGCCTATGCACAGCTCTTTTCTTATTCACCGAAGACCCAGAGGTGGGTCACGCCGAAGGCCTCGCGGATGAAGTAGTTGAGCATGACGAAGAAGTAGCCCCATGGGGCGGCGACGCCGGCGGCGTTCGGAGCGCCGAGCTTCGCGGCCATGCATTTGGCCCGGTAGAGATGGTAGGCGCTGGAGACGATGGCAATGTTTTCGGCAGGCTCATCACCGCGGGCGCGGATGATCTCAAAGCTGTATTCGAGATTCTCCATGGTGGAGGTCGCCCGGTCCTCAATGAGCACCCGCGCGGGATCGGCCCCGTGGGCAACGAGCCAGTCGTACATGGCCTGCCCCTCGGTGACGCTCTCGCCCTTGCCCATGCCGCCGGAGACAATGGCGACACTGTCGGGGTAGGTGTTTAAATAGTCAAGCGCACCCTCCAGGCGGCGCACCAGCGTCAGCGAGGGCTGATCGCCGTACACAGCGGCGCCCAGCACGATCAGATACGGCCGCTCCGGCTCCCTGTCGGTGCGGGCGTTTTTGATGATGGGCGCTTCCACGATGCAGAAGTAAAGCAGCCCCGCACAGGTCAGCGCCACGGCGATCTTCCAGAGAAGCGGCGGCGCGAAGCGGTGCAGAAGAATGAGGGCTGCGATGAAGAGCAGCGCGTAACCCCACCAGGCATAGCCCCGCAGCAGAAAGCGCAGGACAAAGGCTGTGCCGCCCAGCGTGGCGCAGAGGCCGACCCAACTTTTGCGGAAATGCAGCAGCACCAGCACAATGGCGAGTCCCGCGATCCAGAAGGGCAGTTCCCCCGCGCTCGGGAACAGCCAGTAGGCGGCAACACCCATGAGCATCAGCAGGGCTGCGGCGATGAGCAGAGTGTTTTTCTTCAAGAATTCAGTTCCTCCCATTTTTCATAGAGCGCCAGCAGCTCCTCGTTCCATGCGTCCTTTTGACTCTCCAGCTCCATGAGCTTCTGGTAGTCGCTGGCATATTGCTCGGCCTCCCGCTCCAGCGCGGCGAGCTTTTCCTCCAGTCGGGCGATCTCCCGCTCGGTTTTGGCGATGAGCTTTTCGCTGTTGGGGACGTGGGGCTTCTTTTCTTTTTCCTTTTTTGGCGCTTTGGGAGCACTCTGCTGGAAGACGGCCTGCCGCTCCTTCCATGCGCAGTACTCCCGCCAGCCGCCGCGAAAATCGGTGAGCTCGCCGTTATCCAGCGCCCAGATGCGGTCGGCGAATTTTTCGATGAACCAGCGGTCGTGGGAGACGAAGAGCAGGGTCTGCTCATAATCCGAGAGCGCGTCCTCCATCCACTCGCGGCTGGCGATGTCCAGGTGGTTGGTGGGCTCGTCCAGGATGAGGAGATTGATGTCCCCGCCCATGAGCTGGCAGAGCTTCAGGCGACTTTTTTCGCCGCCGGAGAGCGCCCCCACGGGCTTGAATACGTCCTCGCCCCGAAAGCCGAAGGCGGCGAGGCGGTCCCGCGCCTCCTGGGGCTGGCAGCGGCAGTCGTAGAGCATGGTGTCCACCATGCTGCGCTCCTCCACCGAAAACTGCACGATCTGGGGCAGATAGGCCCTGCGGATGGCGGGGCCCAGATAAAAGTATCCGGCGTCCGGCGTCTCCTCGGACATGATGAGCTTCACGAGGGTGGATTTGCCGGTGCCGTTGTCGCCGACGATGGCGATGTGCTCCCCGCCGGTGACGGTGAGAGACAGGTCGTGAAAGAGCTGCTTTTCGCCGAAGGACTTGCTCAGCCCCTCGATGACCAGCGCCTCGTCTCCGTTAAACTCCCGCTGTTTGAACTTGACGGAGAGCTTTCTCTGCTCGGTGGGCTTTTCGCTTTTTGAGAGCCTCTCAATGCGTTTTTCCATGGAGAAGGCGCGCTTGTGGAGCTTGTCGTTTCCCATGAAGGCCCACAGGTGCATCTGCTCGGCGGCCCGCTGGAGCTGCTCGATCTTGGCCTGGTCCTTTTCATACTGCTTGAGCTTCTCCTCAAAGCGGCGCTGCCGCTCCTGGACATAGAAGCTGTAGTTGCCGGAGTAGAATTCAGCTCTGCCGTCCTGGATCTCGATGCAGCGCTGCACCACCTTGTCCAGAAACCAGCGGTCATGGCTGATGGCAAGGACGGTGCCCTTGAAGTGCAGCAGATAGTCCTCCAGCCACTCGGTGGCGCGCAGGTCCAGATGGTTCGTGGGCTCGTCCAGCAGGAGAATGTCCGTGTCCTCCAGGATCAGGCGGGCCAGGTTCACGCGGGTCTTCTCGCCGCCCGAGAGCGAGTCAAAGAGCTGCTCCCGCTGGCGCTGGGGGATCTGCAGGCCGTTGGCCACACGGTTGCGGTCGATCTCCATGGTGTAGCCGCCGAGCCGCTGAAATTCAGCGCTGAGGCGGTCGTATTCCTGCAGCAGGGCGGGGGAGCTGTCGCGCTCCATGCGCTCGGCGAGCTCGTCCATGCGCGCCTGCATATCGGTCAGGCGGCGGTGCGCCTGGCGCAGCACGTCCTCCACCGTCCAACCCTCGGGGTAGACCGGGATCTGGGAGATGAGGCCGATGCGTTTGCCGGGGGCGGTGCTGACCTGCCCCTCATCATAGTCAATCTCGTGTACCAGAATCCGGAAGAGCGTGGTTTTGCCGCAGCCGTTGGGGCCGAGGATGCCCACCCGCTCACCGGGATTGACCGTGAAGCTCAGGCCGTCCAGTATATTGTTTCCGACCTCGAAGGATTTGACCAGCGAGGTGACTGTGATGTCTGCCATTGTTCGTCCTTTCAGGATAGTGGTCAGTGGATAGTGGTCAGTGACTAGTGGTCAGAAATACATAAATCACTGGCCGCTGGACAGCCTGGCAATCAAGGCGTTCAGCATACGTCCGATCTCCTGACAAAGGTTCATAGCGGTTTCTGTCTGTGATGGCTTTAGGTATTCCAGACGAACACAGATTATAAGCTGCGTTTCCAGTTCCGCGTTGGACCCTCTCGCTACGGAGAGAAATTGGACAAACTCCTTCGTGGAGTTCCTCTGCTGTCCCTCCGCAATATTGGAAGGAATCGAAACAGCTGCTCTCCGCATCTGATCCGAAAGAGCATACAGCTCTTCTCTCGGCAGGAGCCGGATGAGTGTGTAGGTCTCGGCCACAAGATCCATTGCCTTTTGCCACACCAGAAGCTCCTGATAAGTTTTAACTGACATAACACTCAAAAACCTTCCAAGAATAACTGACCACTGACCACTGGCCACTGAACACTGATTATTCCATCCGCATGCAGTGGCGCAGCACGCGCTCGGCGATGGGGGAGGCCACGGTCAGACCGCCGCCGCCGTTTTCCACCAGGACCACAAAGGCGTAGGGGTGATCGGGGTCGTCCAAAAAGCCCACGAACCAGGCGTGGCTCGTCAGATCGCCGCCCAGCTCCGCCGTGCCGGTCTTGGCGCAGAGCGGGAGACCGGTGAAGCGGAAATCGCCCTCGTAGGCGTAGCTGACGTTGTAGGCCATCATCTCGCGGAGCTTATCGGCGGTCTCGGTGGCGAGGAAGCGGGACTTGACGGGCCGTTTGCCGTCGTTGATCATGGTGGGCTCCACCAGGATGCCGTGATTGGCGATAGCGGAGACATAGCGCAGCATGGCGTAGGGGTTGACCGTGTCCGTGGACTGACCGATGCCCGCCCAGCCCAGCTCCGGGTCACCCACGAACTCCAGAGGGAAGGTACCCGCCACGGTGGGAATGTCCCCCAGCATGTGGGGGTCCAGAAAGCCGAAATTGCGCACATATTCCACCAGCTTGTCCTGCCCCACCAGCGTTGCGATCTTGGCGAAGGCCACGTTGCAGGAGTTGGCAAGCGCCTGCTCAAAGGTCTGGGTGTAGTGCTCGCCGGAACAGTTGATCTCCACCCCGCCGATCACGGTCTTCCCCTCACAGTAGAAGCGGCGGTCGGCCAAATTCGGGAGGTTTTCGATGGCGGCTGCGGCCGTGACGAGCTTGAAGATGGAGCCTGGGACAAAGGTGGCCGAGAGTGCACGGTTGATATAGGTGCCGACGGCAGGCTCCGCGTCGGGGTCGGCCGGGTCGATGGAAGGTGTCGAAACCATGCAGAGAAGCTCCCCGGTCTGGTAGTTTACCACCATGACACAGCCGTTGCGGCCGTTTAAGCCCGCGTAAGCGGTGTTGTTGAGCCCGGCGTCGATATAGAGCCGCGTGGTGGCGGCGGTGGAGCGGGTGGTGCCGGTCAGGAGGCTGAAGCCCTGCATCTTGTTCCAGTAGGTGGAGAGGATGCCGGTGCCGGTGCGGCCCCAGTAGTCGCCGGTCACATGATAGTTGGCGGTGCGGGTCAGGGCGTCCTCGGCGTAGCGGTTTTCGTTGGCGGAGAAGGCGGCAAGCACAACCCCGTTGCGGTCCAGCAGCTCGCCGGAGGAGCCGGAGTTGAGACGGTTGAAATACAGCGCCCAGTCGGCGCCGTGGTCGATATAGCGCAGCACGTAGGTGGTGAGGCCCACAATGACAAAGGCGGCCAGCAGCAGCAGGGAGAAGGCGCGGCGGGTGATTTTTTTCATTCCTCTTCCTCCTCTTCTCCCAGCTCATCCTCCGGCGGCGGGGCGTTCTGCATCCGCTCGCCGGGACGCACGGCAAAGCTGGCGTCACGCCGGTTGTCGGCCCCCTTGATGAAGGCCATCATCATCCAGCAGCTCAGCAGCGAGGAGCCGCCGCGGGAGACAAAGGGGAAAGTGACGCCCGTGAAGGGCAGAATATCCAGCGAGCCGAACACGTTCAGCGCAAGCTGGGTCAGCAGGATGCTCATGGCGGCGCAGGCGGCGATGGCATAGTAGGACGAGCGGCCGTTTCGCGCACTGCGGATGGCAAAGAAGGTCAGCGTCAGCACAGCCATGCACATGCACAGGGCGATGATGAGCCCCTGCTCCTCACAGATGACTGCAAAGACCATGTCGGTGTTGCCGGCGACGATGTCCTTGAGCCAGCCGGCGCCGCCGCCCTTGCCGAAGAGACCGCCCGCGGCGGCCGCAGACATGGCGCGCGCCTGCTGGTAGCCCCTGTCGTACACGTCCTCCCACACATGGCCCCAGATGCTGAAGCGCTGGCCGATGTATGGTCTTGCGGTGACGGCGAGAAGGCCCGCGATGATAGCGCCGGACACGGCGAGGATCACGGTGGCGATGGAGCCGGAGCGCATGTAGGAGATGATGAGAAAGCACACGAAGAACACAAGCGCCGTGCCGAAGTCGCCGATCAGGGCCAGGGCGAGAACGCACATGGCCGAAAAGGCAATGAAGGAATACAGATTCTTCTCCCGGTACAGATGCTCCATGGTGGCGGCGCCCACGTAGACGTAGGCAACCTTTACCAGCTCCGAGGGCTGGAAGGAATAGCCGCCGATGATCAGCCAGTTGCGCGCGCCGAGGATCACGTCTGAAAAGACCGCGTTGATCGCCAGCAGCATCAGCGCCCCGGCCGCCACGGGCAGGCGCATGGCCTCCGTCCGGTCAAGGCTGCGCAGCCACCAGCCGCCGATCAGGAACAGGATCACGCCCGCCAGGGTCAGCAGGATCTGCTTGTACATGTCGTCCGGCGTGGAGGAGGCGGCCACGGACATGCCCAGCGTGGACAGGTAGAAGGCCAGAGTCTCCACCTCAAAGCCGCTGCGGCCGATGACGCGCATGGCGTTGTAGCAGCTCCACTGCATGATGATCAGGGACACAAAGCCCAGCGCGATGGTGGGCAGCTGCTCGGATTTGGCGAACATGGCATGCTGCATCAGCAGGCAGAGCTGAAAGATCGTCAGCTCCAGCAGCGTCACGGCGGGAGAGACTTCCCGACCGGGGGCGCTGCGCTTTTCCTCCAGCTTCTCCCGGCGCTCCATGGGGATATCCTGAAAACGCACGTTCACACCGCCGAGGTTGATCACGTCCTTGTCGTTTACGCGCACGCCCCGGTCACCCACGCGCTCGCCGTTGACCCAGACGCCGCTGCGGGCGAAAATGTCGTAGATCTGCCAGACTCCGTGGTCGTTGCGCGTCAGCACGGCGTGGACGCGGCTCACGCCCCGCTTGTCCACCCGCACGTCCGCCGAGCGGGAACGGCCCAGAATCACTTCCCAGTGGTGGATGGGCAGGCGCCCGTCACCGGTGCGGATGTAGGCCCAGGTCTCCGGCTCGTACTGCTCGCGGAGCATGGAGCGGATACAGCGGACAATGATCGCGATGCTCAGCAGAATGAGCGCGTACTTTGACGCCTTGAGCATGTATTCCAGAAAAAGCTGCGTCGCGGACATGCCGTACCCCTCCTCTCCGCAGCGAAGCATAATATTTCAAATTTTAGTATACCACAAAAATTTGCGCCTGACAACTCAATGCTGTGTCTTCCGCGGGGTTTGACAGAAGCGGGAAAATGAGTATAATAACAGTGTTGACTTTGTTAACGGCATTTTATAACACCGAAAGGAATCCTTTTGATATGAGCGAATGCACTCACGACTGCTCCAGCTGCGGGGAAAACTGTCCCTCCCGCTCTGAGCCCCAGAGCTTTCTAAAGCCTTTAAACCCGTATTCCAGCGTCAAGAAGGTCATCGCCGTCATCTCCGGCAAGGGCGGCGTGGGCAAGTCGCTGGTGACAAGCCTGCTGGCTTCCGAGATGCAGCGCCGCGGCTACCGCTGCGCCGTGCTGGACGCGGACATCACCGGCCCTTCCATCCCCAAGTCCTTCGGCATCACCCAGCACGCCACCGGCACCGACCAGTTTCTGATCCCCGTGACTACCCATACCGGGCTGCAGATCATGTCCATCAACCTGATCCTTGAAAACGAGACCGAGCCCGTGGTGTGGCGCGGCCCCGTCATCGCGGGCGCCGTGACCCAGTTCTGGACCGACGTGCTGTGGCAGGATGTGGACTATATGTTTGTCGACATGCCTCCCGGCACAGGCGACGTGCCGCTGACCGTGTTCCAGTCCCTGCCCATCGACGGCGTCGTGATCGTCACCACGCCCCAGGACCTGGTGAGCATGATCGTGGCCAAAGCCGTGAACATGGCGGGCATGATGAATGTGCCCGTGCTGGGCATCGTGGAGAACATGAGCTATTTCCAGTGCCCCGACTGCGGTGAGAAGCACAATATATTCGGCGACAGCAAGGTGGAGGCCGTGGCCGGGAGCTTCGGCATCGAGCATTTCTGCAAGCTGCCCATCGACCCGGTGGTCGCCACCATGGTGGATGCGGGCGAAGTGGAGTCCGTCCCCGGCGAGGAGATCGCCCCCATGGCGGACGTGATCGAGAATACCCTGAAAATCGAGGAGTAAAACGATGAAAGTTGCGGTCGCTTACGACAACGGAGAAATCCACGGCCACTTTGGCCATTGCGATATGTTCGCGGTCTATGAGTACGGCGAATATGTCTACGAATGCACCAAGACCCTGGTGGAGACCGGGGAGCGCCAGGGCCATCAGGCCATGGCAGACCTGATGCGCGAGCAGGGCGTGGATGCGGTCATCGTCGGCAATATGGGCGGCGAGGCCAAGGCCCTGCTGCTCAGCTATGGGATTGTCCCGGTGACGGGATATTCCGGCGACGCCGACACAGCGGCAGACCTGCTGGTCACGGGCCAGCTGCCTGTCTCCGGCGGCGAGGGCGGCGGCTGCTCCTGCGGCGGAAGCTGCAATTGCGGCAGCGACGGCGGCGAAGGCTGCTCCTGCGGGGGCGGCTGCGGCTGCGGGTGCTGACGGCGTCAGAAGAACACAGTAAGGTCAACCGGCCGCCCGGGAGGGCGGCCGGTTCGACCGTCTGTGTTCTTCTTCCTTTTCCCCGGGAGGCCTCCGGCCTTCCGGGGGCCCCAAGAGAACGAC